>CAIXCO010000321.1 GCA_903917955.1 uncultured Chlorobiaceae bacterium
CATGTTTTGCAGAGGTCGGTAACGATGTTCTTTGTGTCGATATTGACCAGAAGAAAATTGATAGTCTTAATGAGGGCCACATTCCAATTCATGAGCCTGGTCTTGATGAAATTGTTGCTGCCAACATCAAGGAGGGGAGGTTACGCTTTACCTCGGATTTGCGAGAGGGAGTTGATTTTGGATTGTATCAGTTTATTGCCGTAGGAACTCCTCCGGATGAAGATGGCTCGGCTGATTTACGATATGTACTCAGTGTAGCCGAAACTATAGGCAGATGCATGACGGAGTACCGGATTGTCATCAACAAATCAACCGTACCGGTTGGTACAGCCGATCTCGTGAGGGAAAAAATAGCTTTGGTTCTTGCGGAGAGAAAAGCGGATATCGACTTTGACGTGGTTTCAAATCCTGAGTTTCTCAAGGAGGGTGATGCGGTCAACGATTTTATGAAACCAGAACGAATTGTTGTTGGCGTCGATAATCCACGTACCAAAGAGCTTCTTCGCTTTTTGTACTCTCCCTTCAATCGTAGTCATGAGCGCTTTATCGCCATGGATGTTCGTTCAGCCGAGCTGACCAAGTATGCGGCGAACGCCATGCTGGCAACAAAAATCAGTTTCATGAATGAGATTGCCAATATTGCCGAGCGGGTTGGTGCCGATGTTGAGGCTGTAAGAAAGGGGATAGGCTCTGATTCGAGGATTGGGTTTTCCTTTATCTATCCGGGGATTGGTTATGGTGGTTCCTGTTTTCCCAAGGATGTTCGAGCGCTCGAAAGAACAGCACACAAGCACGGTTATCATTCACGGATTTTGCAGGCTGTCGAGGCGGTCAATCATGACCAGAAAAGCTCTATGGTCAGAAAGATAAAGGGACATTTTGAGGACGATATTGATGGGCGTGTTTTTGCAATCTGGGGGCTCTCTTTCAAGCCGAATACCGATGATATGCGTGAGGCTCCGAGCCGCAGGGTTATTGATGAGCTTTTGGCTGGTGGCGCAAGGGTAAGGGTCTATGATCCGGTTTCCATGGCTGAGGTCAGAAGAATCTATGGCGAATGTGATGAGATTTTTTATGCCTCAAATCCGGAGGATGCCATAAAAAGCTCAAATGCCCTTGTGGTGTTGACAGAGTGGCTTGTTTTCCGCAGTCCCGATTTTGAAATGATTAAACGGGATCTCTCTCATCCGGTTGTTTTTGACGGCCGCAATATCTACAGTCCTGAGTTTATGGAGCAGTTCGGATTTACCTATTACTCTATAGGCCGTCCCGCCCGGGGAGTTGTCTGAGACCCTTTTCCCATTGCCTGCATTGGTGATGCAGCGGGCCGTTTCCACTTCCGAGACGGTAAGTTGCACCTGACAGCAGCGCTTCATTCAGATAGTTTTTTGCTTTTTCAACAGCGCTCTCCATTTTTTCTCCTCTGCCCATGAATGCCGCAATGGCCGAGGAGAGGGTGCATCCGGTACCATGAGTGTTGTCAGTCGTGATTTTTTTTGAGCTAAACCAGAAAAAACGATTGCCGTAAAGAAGGCAGTCGCGGCAGTTGTCATCATCTCCATGCCCTCCTTTTACAAGTATCGCGCTCGCTCCGTTTTCAAGCAACTTCATTGCAGCTCCCTCAATGGATTCCGGAGTTGCCGGGACCTCTTTCATGCCGAGGAGCCGGGCGGTTTCCGGTATGTTTGGGGTAATGAGTGTGGCAAGGGGAAAGAGTGTCTCTTTCATGAGATCTATCGCCTCCTCTGAAAGAAGGGGAGTTCCTCCGGAAGAGGCGAGAATGGTGTCAAGAATGACCGGCGGAGCACCTGTCAGTTCCTTAAGCAAACAGGCCACACTCTTGATGATGGTGGCGCTTCCAAGCATTCCGATTTTTACCGCATCAATCGGGATATCGGATGCAATGGCCCTGAACTGCTCTACCAAAGAGGCTTCACTCACAGGATAGACAGCATTGATTCCCCTTGTATTTTGGGCGGTCAGGGCGGTGATAACCGATAGACCGTAACACTCCAGTGCAGCAAATGTCTTGAGGTCCGCCTGAATTCCGGCTCCACCGCTGCCGTCAGAGCCAGCAATGGTGAGGATTGTTGTGTATCTCTTTTTCATGACCGGCTCTTTTGTATGGCGCAGAGAAGGTTGTGGGCGGCGAGGGTGGGGTCATTCGCCCTGCTCACCGCAGAAATGACGGCCACAGCGGAGGCCCCTAAGGAGATAAGCGATGCTGCGTTTTCAAGACTGATGCCTCCAATGGCTACAATCGGCAAAGAGATATGGGCGGCAGCTTGTCGCAGGGTTTCGGGGCCCAATGGAGCATACTCCTTGTCCTTTGAAGCGGTCGGAAAGATATGGCCGAAGCCGATATAGTTGGCCCCATCCTTTTTCGCCTGCATAGCCTCCTTTATAGATGAGGCAGAAACTCCGATAATGCGATCTTGTCCGAGGAGTTTTCGCGCAGCTTTAATTGGCATGTCTTGCTGGCCGAGGTGCACGCCGTCCGCTTGGCTCGCCATGGCAATATCCACACGGTCGTTAATGATGCAAAGTGCCTGGTGTTGCTGGCAAAGTTTCCGGATTGCAACAGCCCATGAAAAAAGCTGGCTTCCGGAAGCATGTTTATGGCGGAGCTGGATCATGGCTGCTCCTCCCTTGAGGGCCTGTTCTGCGAGGGAAAGAGGACTGAGGGTTTCATCGGTTATGACGCAGAGAAATGGTGAGGAGGGCATCATGGGCATTACAGATTCATGTTGAAATAAAGTTCTTCAATTGTGTCAGCAAATCGGCAACTCTCTTGAAAGAGGGAGAGAGCGGCAATCCCGTATGCGCCTTTTGCCATGCAGAGTGCTGCGTTTTTGGGAGTTATGCCGCCCAGTGCAAAGACGGGAAGTGAGGTTTTTTTGCAGATCGTTCCCAGTTTTTCGAGACCCTGAGGTGCCCCGTAAACTCTTTTTGAGGGGGTGTCGAAGACCGGACCGAAGAGCAGATAATCGGCACCGGCCTCTTCAACAATACGCAGGGCAGAGAAAGAGTGTACGCTGCATCCATAGATCAGTTTTGGAGCAAGAGGGCGAAGCAGCTTGGCTGAACAGGCGTTTTCCGGCAAATGCACGCCGTCAAGGCCAGCCGCAAGTGCAAGATCGAGCCGTTCATTCATCAGCAAAAGCGTGCCTTCGGGTAACTCAATTTCCCTTGCTTTGAGAGCAAGCGTCAACAGTTCTTTTGCACTGAGCTTTTTTTCCCTGATTTGCACCATACAGGGGAGTGAACGGGGGAGCCGGGTAAGTTGATTAAGGAGTAGTTTGCCCTTATCAGCACTCTCTTCTCCGCTGCTGACAAAGTAGATGCGCGGAAGGGTGACTGTTGTTGTTCGATTGCTATTCATGATAAAAAAGCTTTGAATTGTGTCGTACTATAAATACTATTAACGGTAGTAGCAACAAACACTTTTGCTGTTGTTTTTTTTGAAGCCAGCACTCTCTTGTTTTTGTTGCTGTTTTTTTCCTGAACCCGCTTGCCTCAGAGGAGTCGGCAGCACCAGTTTCTGTAACCATCTCAACTCTTTTCTCGTGAGTATTATTGAAGAAAAAATTATCCAGACAGGTTTCATCTTGCCGCAGTTGGCTGCTGCGGCGGGACTCTATTCTCCTGCTATCCGGAGTGGAAACCTGGTCTACACATCAGGTCAACTCCCCCTTCTTGACGGGAAGCTTGTGGAACCAGGTGGAAAAGGAGTGGTTAATGAGGAGCGGAAAGAGGATGCTGTTTATGCCTCCAGAGTTGCACTTCTCAATGCGCTTGCCGCAATTAAATCGGTAACAGGGACGCTCGACAGTATTGAGCGAATCGTTAAATTGACACTTTATGTCGCCAGCGAACAGGGGTTTTCGAATCAGCATCTTGTTGCCAATGGAGCCTCTTCATTGCTGCACGAGATCTTTGGGGAGCGGGGGAGCCATGCAAGAAGTGCTGTCGGTGTTGCCGCATTGCCACTCAATGCAAGTCTTGAAATTGAGCTTATCGCCCAGTGTAAATTCCCTGTCATTTAAGATTATTTGTAAGATTTACTGCAACACAAAAGCACTTTAATTCCTCAAGATACATTTCACCAATCTGCTATTATAGTATCAGAAAAATTACCTTAAACACAGTGTTTTTTGTTTATAAAAATTGTTGTGTTCAAGGTAATTTGCTATAAGTTAACACTGCCACATTCGTTTTATTTATAATAAAAACAAAACATAATCGTCATTTGTTTTTTGTTTTTATTATAAATATTTTTTTTAAAAAAAGCAATTAATATGTTGAATTAAACTTTATATAAAATCTATTAAACTATTTTAATTGAATCTCTTATATTATTTTATCTAATATTTTTTTATGTATTTTTTATATGTTTTAATGTGTTTGTTGTTTGGTGTGGTTACGACTTTTTTTATTCATTTTCTTTAGTTTTTATACATATCTATTGTGATGATATGTTTATGATTTTATTTTTTTTAATCTGATCTTATCTTTATTTTTCGTGGGTTTTGTTGTTTGTTCTGTCTTTTTTTTTCTGTTGTTCTTTATTTTTCGTGTTGTTGTTTTTTTTGGATGAAGGTTATCTTATTTTTTAGTTTCTCTGTTTTTTTATCATGATTACTGTCACTGTTATTTTCTCTTATTTTTTTTGATGCAGTATTTGCTCGCCTGGCACTGTGAAGCTCTTGTGTAGAGTGGTAGATTGGTTGCATAATGTTTTTTTGTGATTCTGATGTGTGAAGAGTAAACTGCGGTTCAGTAAATGATACCCGTGTGTTCTCCCCCAATTAACAAACGCCTTATGTCCCGTATATTGATTATTGTCTTGATGCTTTTCGTACTTGTGTTTGGCATTTTTCTTGGCACCAGGCTCGACCGCAATGGAGAGGTTCTGCTTGGAAAACAGAAAAAAATTTTTGAGGCATACAGCTTGATGAAGCAGTTCTATGTTGATGAGGTTGATGGCGACAGTCTTGCGGGTGCGGGTATTCAGGGAATGGCCGAGTCCCTTGATCCTCATACGGTTTACCTTGAACCGGAAAAAGCATCTTACTCGCAAACGGAGTTTGATGGAAATTTTGATGGCATAGGCATAGAGTTTGATGTTATCAACGACACCCTTTTTGTTGTTACTCCTCTTTCGGGGGGGCCGAGTGCTTCTGTAGGAATTTCTGCCGGAGACCGTATCATTGCTATTGACTCTGTTTCAGCGGTCGGTATTACATCTCGGGAGGTGCTTGGAAAACTTAGGGGAAAGCGGGGTACGATGGTGCGGTTACAAGTGTTCAGGCCTCTGAGTGGCAAGGTTCTGGAGTTTCTTGTTGCCAGGGGAAAAATATCGACATCGAGTATTGATGCTGCCTTCATGATTGACAACCGGGTGGGATATATTCGATTGAGTCGTTTCATTGCCACTACGGCTGATGAGTTTCACAGGGCGCTCGCTTTGTTGAAAAAGAAGGGGATGGTGCGGCTTGTTCTTGATTTACGGGGAAATCCGGGAGGATTTCTTGGACAGGCCGTGGAGGTCGCTGATGAATTTTTGCCCAAAGGGCAGTTGATTGTTTATACCAAAAGCCGCAAAGGTGGTGCGGAGGATGAGCGTTATATTGCCAGCTCTGGCGGCGGTTATGAAAAAGGTGATATGGTTGTGCTCGTTGATAAAGGAAGTGCATCGGCATCAGAAATTCTTGCAGGGGCTTTGCAGGATAATAGAAGGGCGGTTGTTGTTGGAGAACTCTCTTTTGGGAAAGGTCTGGTGCAGCGCCAGATTCCGTTTGCTGATGGTTCGGCCCTTCGTTTAACAGTCTCACGATATTATACTCCTTCTGGGAGGCAGATTCAGCGTATCTATCGCAAGGGTGTTGCAGGAAGGGAACATTATTATCAGGATGTGACGACAAACATTCTTCCCCAGAAACTCTTTGCAGACCCCGAGAGTTTGTTGTATCTGAAAAACAGTGATGTTATTGTCTACAAGACGGATTCACTCCCCCTTGTGGTGGAGTCGCTCAAAGGCGGTAAGGGGGAGGTTCAGATGGCGTTGGCTGCATTGAGGGATGCTGGTGGAATTATCCCCGATTATTGGGCGACAGGCAGGTCCTCCTCCAGTTTTTATCAGTCACTCTACCAGTCAGGCTCTTTTGATGATATGGCTCGAAAGCTTCTTGATAATCCCCGCAGCTCTGTTCAGCGCTACCGGACTTCGATGGAGCGTTTCATTGCCGAATATCCTGAAGAGGCTGGTTTTGAAACTCTTGTGGTAAAGACATGCAAGGCAAAAAAAATCGCCTTCGATCAGGTTGCTTTTCTCCGGGATAGAAAATACATTGCTCGTGCCGTGAAATTGAGGATAGCCCATCAGCTTTTTGGTACAGAAGGCCAAATAAGGTTTTTGGTTCAGGGCGCTGATCCTCTCGTCAAGATAGCCGCAACAGTGCCAGTTGGTCAGCCATGACCGCCATACACGCATAAGGAATGGGGTATTGGCTCTTTTTTTTTAACTGTTAAAACATTGTCATCATGTCGATACTTGAAAAAATCCATAACGCCGCTTGTACGTTACGGCTTAATAATGACTGGCTGAAAATATATACATGTCCTGTGCCAACCTCCGATTTCCTCTCGTTTGTTGCCATTGCGACCATTGATGCTCCACAACATGCCGTATTGAGTCTTTTGTATGACATTGATGTTGCTACCGAGTGGGTCTGGAAAACAAGAGAGATGAAGCTGCTGCAGGAGTTGAGTGAAGATGAGGGGCGGATCGTCTACCAGCTTGTCAGTGCTCCCTGGCCTGTTTCTGACCGGGAAATTATCACCCGATCGCAGGGCTATATGGATCCTGAAACTTCTGAAGTTTTTATCAAGCTTGAGTGTGTGGCTGATTATCTGCCTTTAAACAATAAATATGTTCGTGTTCCCGAGCTTGAGGGTGCGTGGAACATCATCCCCATTTCAGAGAATCAGTGCAGGGTTGTTTTTCGCCTTCACATTGAGCCCGGCGGAGAGATTCCTTCCTGGCTTGCCAACATCGCTGTTATTGATACACCTTATCACACCATGGTCAATTTGCGGGAAATGGTCAAGAAGGAAAAGTATATGACTCCGATTGATGCCCCCTTCAAAAAATCGGCTGAAGATGTTATCCAGCATTATGAGAAGTTTATAACCGATTGATGTGTCGTTTTTTTGCAGCAGGCTCAATAATTTTACAAGAGAGAGTGTATGGATATCGGATTAATACTTCATGGTGATTGGGAGTTTCGCGTTGAGCACAAGGGGATCAGAATTTTTTCTTCAAAGGTAAGTGGTTCTGATATTTGTGGCTTCAAGGGAGAGGCCGAGATGGTGGTTTCAATGAAAAAGTTGATCAGCCTTTTTCACGACATGGGAAGCTACTATCGCTGGGTTCATCAGCTTGCGGAGATGGATGTTCTTGAAAAAAATGATAGTACAGAGTACGTTGTGCGCCAGATCATCAATACCCCCTGGCCATTGCAAAAGAGGGAGATGATTTTGCGTACCGGGTTGGTGCCGGTGGGAGAGAATGCCGTAGGGGTTACCATGAGGGGAGAGCCAGATTATTTGCCGGACAATCCAAAATATCACCGGGTACGTCATTCGATGGGAATGTGGGTTTTTACTCCGACCGATCACGAAACCGTCCATATCTCTTTTGTGATGCATGTCGATCCCGGAAAGGATGTCCCTGCTCCGGTCAGTAATGCCGGTATGTTTGAGGTGCCTTTCTATTCATTGAACAATATGAGGACTCTCGTGATGGATGGGTCATACAACCCACCCTATCCAGAGGAGATCGAGCGGCATCTCTCTATAGTTGAAGATGCTGCTGATAAGCCTTGAGCAGTTTTTCAGCTTTGGCAGGCACTGCGCCAACCTCCTGGCATACTGTTCCTGCCGCGAGGTTGGCTATGGTTGCGTTGGTTACGATATCAAGACCGGTAGCCGCGCCGAGTGCAAGAATGCCTATAACGGTGTCTCCGGCACCCGAAACATCGGTAACCTCCAGTGAGGTTGCGTCAATATGGGTGAATGAGCCATCATAGATGGTCATACCCTTGTCGCCTCTTGTGATGATAATGATATCAGACTCAATTTTTTGTTGAAGCATGAGGCAAGCGGCTTCAACCTCATCGTCGTTGTTGTGGAGTACGATGCCCAGTGACGCAGCCATTTCGGAGAGGTTTGGCTTGAAGATTGCGCACCCTTTGTAGGCAAAAAAATTCTGGAGTTTCGGATCAACAAGTACCGGTACATTGTGCCGCTTTGCTGATGTAATGATGTGCCGGATAACAGGTGCGCTGAGCAACCCTTTATTGTAGTCTTCCAGCACGATCGCATCAATTGACGATATTATGGCTTCAAAAGAGTCAAGAATAGCCCGCTCGATGTCCGTATCAACCTCTGCTCTGCTTTCGAAGTCCACCCTTGTGATATGATGGTTTTGCGAAAGGATTCTTGTTTTGCATGTTGTTGGCCTGGAGGGATCGCTGATCAGTCCTTCGGTTGCAAGTCCGTGACTGCGAAAGAGATCGAGGAGTATCTCCCTGTTGCCATCCGCACCGGTAATGCCGATCAACAAGGTTTCCGATCCGAGTGAGAGTGTGTTGAGTGCGACATTTGCAGCACCTCCAAGCCGGTGCTCTTCGTGGGTGACATCGACAACCGGTACCGGATATTCCGGCGAAATGCGTGAGACATGGCCGAAAATATACTTGTCGAGCATAATGTCGCCAATAACGGCAATTCTTTTGCTGTGAAAAGAGTCGAGAATGTTTTTTATGGCGCAGGTTGTCATAACTTCTTGTTTATTGATGTGTTCTGCCGTTGTTAAATTAAGAAATAGTAACAAAAACCCAACTTTGCGATGAATGTTATGATTGTATGGTTTTATTTTTTGCTATTTTTTGTTATAATTAAGGCTAAGCATTTTTAAGCGTTATCTGTAAAAAAGCAGGGACCAATGTTTGATAGTTTAAGTGATAAATTAGAGGCCACCTTTAAAAAGCTGGCTGGACAGGCTACCATTAATGAGGTCAATATTGGTCTCGCCATGCGCGATATCAAGAGAGCCCTGCTTGGTGCTGACGTCAACTACAAGGTAGCAAAGAAATTAATTGAAGACATAAGGGAAAAATCTCTTGGCGAGCAGGTCATCAAAAGCGTCTCACCGGCGCAGATGATCGTAAAAATTGTTTATGATGAGCTGACTGAGCTGATGGGTGGCGAGCAGAAGTCACTGAATCTTTCTCCGAAGAAACTGCCCGCGATCATTATGGTTGCCGGTTTGCAGGGTTCAGGAAAAACGACCTTCTGCGCCAAACTGGCGTTACGGCTGAAGAAGAGTGGAAAACAACCGATGCTTGTTGCGGCTGACGTCTATCGCCCGGCGGCGGTTGATCAGCTCAAGGCACTTGGCCTGCAGGTTGATGTCCCTGTTTTTGCCATTGAGGCGCAGGATGCCATGAAGGCTGCGCTCCAGGGGCTGGAGGCTGCGCGGTTGGCGGCAAAAGATGTTGTTATTATAGATACTGCAGGACGTTTGCAGATTGATCAAGTCATGATGGCTGAGGCTGAGGCGTTGAAAAATGCACTCAAGCCTGATGAGCTGCTCTTTGTTGTTGACTCCATGATGGGCCAGGAAGCGGTCAACACCGCAAAGGCTTTTAATGATCGTCTTGATTTTGACGGTGTTGTGCTTACGAAGCTCGACGGTGATTCGAGGGGCGGTGCAGCACTCTCGATTCGCCAGGTTGTCGAAAAGCCGATTAAATTTATCAGCATCGGCGAGAAGGTTGACGACCTTGACATTTTCTATCCTGATCGTATGGCCCAGAGGATTCTGGGAATGGGTGATATTGTGAGCTTTGTTGAAAAAGCCCAGGAAAACCTCGATCTTGAGAAGACGCTTGAGATGCAGAAAAAGTTGATGAAGAATGAGTTTGATCTCAACGACTTTTTCGACCAGTTGCAGCAGCTCAAGAAAATGGGTTCTATTCAGGGATTGATTGAAATGGTTCCAGGGCTGAACAAGATGGTGCCAAAGCAGGATCTTGAGAATCTTGATTTCAAGCCCATTGAGGCTATGATCAACTCCATGACAAAGCAGGAAAAAACGACTCCTGATATCATTAACGGAAGCCGTCGGCAGCGAATTGCCAGGGGGAGTGGTACGAAAGTTCAGGAGGTTAATCTTCTGCTGAAACAATTCGGAGAGATGAAGAAGATGATGCGCTCGGTATCGAAGCTGTCGCAGTCTGGCAGAAAAATTACGTCGCAGAATCTTGCGCTTGACAAGTTTTTAAAACGATAGATTGCAGATTCACTGTTAACAGTAAACATTAACTAAAATATTTTAGCCTTGGTAAAGATTAGACTGAAAAGAGCAGGAAGAAAAAAATTGCCGGTATACCAGATTGTCGTGGCCGATGCGCGCTCACCAAGAGACGGCAAATTTCTTGAAGTTGTTGGCACTTATCAGCCAACAGCGAAACCACATGCGGTCACTATTAAAAAAGATCGCATTGTTTACTGGATGCAGACTGGCGCACAGCCAACGGCGACCGTAAATAGCCTTATCCGCACGACCGGGTTGCTCTATGAACTCCGACTTAAAAGCATGGGTCGCAGCGAGGAAGAGGTTTCTGCTGAGATGGAAAAGTGGCAGGAGCACCAGAATGTAAGACGTCAGAAGAGGCTTGCACTGAAATCCCATCGTCGTAGCGCCAAGAAAGAGGCTGAAGCGAAAGCTGCTACAGGTGGAGAGGCGTAATCACTTTTTTACGGTGAGGTAAGGATGGAACTCTATCTGACAGGCATTATCCTCAAGCCGAAAGGGTTGAAGGGTGAGGTGAAGGTGGAGCCGATTACGGACTTCCCTGAAAGTTTTCTCTCTCGAAAGGAGTATTACGCAGGGGTGTCCGTCGATTCGGTTGAGCGGCTGAAGGTACAAAAAGCCGTTCTTGGTGGAGGGTTTGCATGGTTGTTCTTTGAAGGGGTTGACAGCATGGAAAAAGCTGAAATGCTTTCGGGCTGGAAACTCTTTATTGAAGAGAGTCAACTTTTGCCACAGCCGCATGACCGGGCCTATCTTCATGAGATAATCGGGATGAAGGTTCTTGACCGCACGCGAAATGAGGTTGGCGTCATTACCAATGTTCTTGACATGCCGGCACATGAGGTGTATGAAGTGCTGGTTGGTCAAAAAAAGATTCTGGTGCCGGCTATAGAGCAGTTTGTTGAGGAGTTTAATCTTCTTGAACAGTACATTGTTGTGCCGAGATTTGATGAATTCCTGTAAATGGTAGTGCCTGAAAACTTTTTCGAAACAATTCTCAGCTTATGAGTGCAATAAGGATTGATGTCATTTCCGTCATTCCCGGTTTTTTTGATTCACCGCTTACCAATGGATTGTTAGGCATTGCAAGTCGAAAAAACCACGCGGAGATTCATCTTCATAACCTGCACGACTATGGACTGGGCAAGTACAAGCAGGTTGATGATTCGCCTTTTGGTGGTGGAGCTGGAATGGTGCTTCGTCCAGAGCCAGTATTTACATGTATAGAGGCACTTAAGGCTGAAAGAGAGTATGATGAGGTGATTTTTTTTTCACCGGATGGGGAGCTGTTTGAGCAGTCTATGGCAAACAGGTTTTCAAGGACGCAAAACCTGATTCTTCTCTGCGGCCATTACAAGGCGCTGGATGAAAGAGTCCGTCAGAATTTGATTACCATGGAGATATCCATTGGTGATGTTGTTGTTTCAGGCGGGGAGATACCGGCACTGTTTTTTATGGACGCTCTCGTGAGGGTTATTCCTGGTGTTCTTGGTGACAGTGAGTCGGCGCTGACCGACTCTTTTCAAACAGGAATCCTTGATTGTACCTATTACACCCGTCCAGCGGAATTCAGGGGAATGAAGGTGCCTGAAGTTTTACTGAAAGGTCACCACAGCAATATTGAGCAGTGGCGAAGCGAAAATGCTCTTGAGAGAACACGTGAGCGCCGACCGGATCTTCTTGGTCGAGATGGTTTAGAGTTAAAGAACAAATAACGTAAATAGCACAGTTGTCATGGATCAGTTAATCAGGTTGGTTGAAGCCACTCAGGCAGTTACAGATTTTCCGGAAATTAATCCGGGTGATACCGTCAAGATTCAGTTGAAGGTTATTGAGGGCGAAAAGGAGAGACTTCAGGCTTTTGAAGGTGTCGTTATCAGTGATCGTGGTGCTGGCGGCAACAAAACCATCACCGTTCGCAAAATTTCTCATGGTGTTGGTGTTGAACGCATTATTCCGGTCAACTCTCCCAACATTGAGAGTGTTACGGTTGTCAAGCACGGCAAGGCAAGAAGGGCAAAGCTGTTCTACTTGCGCAAACGTACAGGCAAGGCCGCATTGAAAGTCAAGGAACGCAAGATTGTAGAGAAGGTTTAAGCTTTTTTTCTTACGCACCTTTGCGGGAAGCTGCAATGGTGCGTAGTTTATCATTTTACCCAATGAGATTGGAGTTGAACGGCCAGAGTATTGGACTTTTCCGCAACAAGATTTTTGATTTTTACCGGCTGAACCAAAGGAGCTTTCCCTGGAGGGGGAGTACTGACCGCTATGCTGTCATGATCAGCGAGATTATGCTTCAGCAGACGCAGGCAGAAAGGGTGGTTCCAAAGTATGAGGCATGGCTGCAACATTTCCCTGATGTAGCAACTCTTGCATCAGCTCAGCTTAAAGAGGTACTTGCACTGTGGAGCGGTCTCGGCTATAACTCAAGGGCTGTTCGGTTGCATCGCTCTGCCTCCATCATTGTGGATCGTTTTGGAGGGGTTGTTCCCCCAACGCCCGAACTCCTGAAAACACTTCCTGGTATAGGTGAGTATACCTGCCGATCTATTCCTGTTTTTGCTGATAATTTTGATGCTGCCGCTGTTGACACCAACATTCGCCGTATCATGATCCATGAGTTTATGCTTTCGGAAGATATTTCGACCGTTAATCTTCAACAGGCGGCCGAAACTGTGCTGCCCCTGGGTCGTAGTCGTGAGTGGCATAATGCTCTGATGGATTACGGCGCACTGTTGCTCACCAGTAAACGGAGCGGAATCCGGTCACTTGGCCGACAGTCAAAGTTTCATGGTTCAAAACGGTGGTACCGAGGTCGGCTTGTGCATGATCTCGTTCGTTCAGAAGTTCTTTTTCTCGAAGAGATTAAGGAGAGATACGGCGATTGCTCATGGAATCTTGATGAAATTATTGATGATCTCATCGCTGAGGGAGTGGTTGAACAATCAAAAAGCGCCGCTTCCGACGCTTTTCACTTCCTTAAAATAAAGGGAAGTTGATTGTATGGGGTCACCCGCCCACGTTATTCTGTATTATAAACCATGTTGAGGGTGTTGTAGACCTTGTCGATCTCGGCAGAATAGCGCACGGTAATCGCCTTGCGTTTAAGCTTCATGGTTGGGGTCATGTGGTCGTTTTCAATGGTAAATGCGGTTTCGACCAGAAGGAACTTGCGCACCTTTTCATGAGTGGCAAGCTGCCGAGAAACAGTGCGGATGAGCTTTTCAAAAATCTGTAGAACAGCTTTGTTTTCAATAAGCTCTTTGTTTGTAGCAGCAACAACTCCTTCAGCAACAGTAAACTCCTTAAGCTTGTTGAAGTCAGGCACAATAAGGGCGATCAGAAAAGGTCTTTTTTCGCCAATGACAATGACCTGGTCGACATAAGGGCTATCGGAAATCAGCTCCTCAATCGGCATTGGTGCAATATTTTTACCGCCGGAGGTAACGATGATATGTTTTTTCCTGTCGGTTATTTTCAGATAACCATCCCGGTCAATAACTCCAATGTCGCCGGTGTAGAACCATCCATCCTTAATCACTTCACGAGTGGCCGCCTCATCCTTCCAGTACCCTTTCATGATATTGGGGCCCTTCAGCAGTATCTCTCCATCCTCAGCAATCTTGACTTCAACGTTGTTGACCGCAGGCCCCACAGTGCCATACTTGATCTTTTCGGGACGATTGACATGAGTTACCGGTGAGGTTTCAGTCAGACCGAACCCTTCGAGTATCCGGATATCGAGCGCCTGAAAAAATTCGCCTACTTTTTGTGGCAAAGCGGCTCCCCCTGAAACGAAATAGCGCAACCTCCCGCCGAACTTGCTTTTGATTTTGCTGTAGACAAGCTTTTCGGCCAGGGCATGCTGCATGGAGAGAAGTTGTTGTGCCCTGCCTTTTTCATTGATCTCTTTGTGATATTTTTCTCCCGTCTTCAGTGCCCAGAAAAAGATTTTCTGCTTTATGGTACTTTGGGTTGAAATCTGCTTGAGTATGCTCATTTTGATGCGGTCAAACAGTCTCGGGACGGTAAAGATGATGGTTGGCCGGGCCTCACTCATGTTCAGCGAAATCGTTTCAACACTTTCGGCCAGATAGATGGTTGCTCCACAGGCAAAAAGCAGGTAATAACCACCGGTTCGCTCGTATGCATGGGAGAGAGGCAGGAATGAGAGTCCACAATCAGAATTGTCAAGCCGAATGACTGAGGAGCATGATTTGACGTTTTCACAGATATTGCGATGCGTGAGCATCACCCCTTTCGGAACTCCCGTTGTGCCTGACGTGTAGATGATGGTGGCAACATCCTCGGGTTCGACAACGGTTCCATCAAGGAGCCACGGTTTCTCTTCAAGAATTTTATCGCCCATCGCCTTGGCCTGGTTCAGGTCAAGAACATCTTCTACAGCCTCCTCCAGGCGGTTCATGACCACCACAAGGGTCAACTCCGGCAGGTTCTGCCAGATTGAAAGGATTTTTCCAAGCTGAAGCATGTTGGAGACAATAATGGCCTTTGCGTTGCAGTTGTTGAGAATGTACTCAATCTGGTTGGCTGGCAGGGAGGGGTAGAGCGGCACATTGATTGCGCCTATATTCAGGATAGCCATATCGGAAAGATACCATCCGGGTCTGTTTTCCGAAAGAATGGCAACCCGCTCTTTTGGAGTGACACCATGGTGTTTCAGAAATGCCGAGAGAGTGTGAACATCACGCTCAAAAGCATCATAAGAGATGGGTTCATACACCCCATTGATCTTCCTTGCGATTGGAAATTTTGACTCCTGCCCTTTGAAATGGTGGAAAACAGAGGAGAAGAGCTCTGGTAATGTCTGGAAGTCAGGATTAATAAGTCCCATCAGTGCAAGGTTTTTGTTGGTGACAAGAGCCTGTAACAGGGTGAACCGCCTGGCATTTCACCAGGGTATCATGAGCTGGTTGTATGGCACGATCGCGACAATTTCAATGATTAACAAATATTTAACCATACATTCTTATCTTTGCAAATGGTGAAAATGAGTTTTGAATGTTTTTTTAGCCCTCTCTCCCTATTATTTATGCAATTGACGAAAAAATCCGGCAGTACCCTGGCTGGTTATATTGGTCTTGGCCTCGGAATTGTCTTGGTTGTGTTTCAGTTTCGCCAAATCGACTTCGGTGGCGTGATTGATCGGATCTCGTCAATCGGCTTTTCCTCGGTCGTTATTCTCTTGCCCTTTCTTGCGCTTCATCTTCTGGAAACGTTTGCATGGATAAAAGTATTCCCTCCAAGCATAATGGCAATATCGTTTTCAAAGTTGCTGAAGATACAGTTTATAGCAGAAACCATATCGATGACGCTTCCTGCAGGGGTCGCAGTGGGTGAACCTCTTCGTCCTTTTCTTTGTCACCGTTTTATTGGAATCCCTCTTCCTGCCGGGGTTGCAAGTGTTGCTGTACGTAAACTCATGCTTGGTGTGGCACAGGGGCTTTATACCATTATTGGAGCCATCGCCGGTTTTTCGCTTCTGCAGACGGTTCCCATTCCGATATTTCCTTTTGGTGTACTTGGTTACATTATGGTTGGAGCGGGCATAATTATTTTTCTTGTTTTTCTTTTTTTGCTTTTTCTTTTACTTAATGGAAACGCCGCCCAGAATGTGCATAGACTCTTGATGTTGGTACCATTCAAAAAGGTGAAAACATGGTTGCTTGACAGGGAGAGGGGATTTCTTGACACCGACGAGGAGTTGAAGAGTTTTGACGCGCATGTTGGAAGGCTACTTTTTGTGTTGCTCATTTATATTCTTGCCTGGTTCATGCTTGCAATTGAGAGTTACATCATACTGCAATTGCTTGGCGTTCCACTCTCTTTTTTGGAGGTGCTTGCCATGGATACGGCAATTACGATGCTCCGCGTCCTCTTTTTTTTCATCCCGTCAGGACTCGGAGTGCAGGAGTTGGGGTATCGGCTTTTTTTTCAGGCGCTCGGTGTGCATGATGTTGCTGATTATGGTGCATTTGTGCTTTTGAGGCGCTTCAAGGAACTTCTCTGGTACAGTTTTGGTTACGGTGTCATGTTTTTTTCAGGGGTTCATTTGCGTGATGCAGAAGGGGTGAAGAGCGGAGTGTTATGAAGAAGAAAGTGTTATTTATTTGCGGCTCGATGAACCAGACCACCCAGATGCATCAGATTGCCGGGTGTATGGCGGAGTATGACCAATATTTCTCATCGTTCTTCAGTGATGGCCTCCTTGGATCTGCAAGTGAGAGAGGATTGCTTGAGTTTACCATTATGGGTCGCAAGCGGTCGGAGCGTACGCTTGACTATCTTCGTCTCAACCAGTTGAAACTTGATATTGGTGGTTTTGCGCACGCTTATGACCTGGTGGTGACCTGTACTGACCTCATTGTCCCGAAACATATACGGCGAAAGAAAATTGTGCTGGTGCAAGAAGGTATGACTGAACCAGAAACAATCCTTTACCATCTTGCAAAAAACTTCCAGTGGATTCCTCGCTGGATTGCGGGCACTGCTACAACCGGACTCTCTGATGCTTATGAGAAGTTCTGTGTTGCCAGCGAAGGCTATCGTGATCTCTTTATCCGCAAGGGGGTGAGCCCGGCAAAGCTTGTGGTGACCAGCATTCCAAACTTTGACAATTGCGAAAAGTATCTCCTGAATGATTTTGGTCATCGTGATTATGTACTTGTTTGTACATCCGATAACCGTGAAACCTTTATTTACGAGAATCGCGTCAAAAACATCCGAAAGTATCTTGAAATCGCCGATGGACGTCAGCTTCTTTTCAAACTGCATCCTAATGAAAATGTCTCAAGGGCGACAAGGGAAATTGAACGCTACGCTCCGGATAGTCTTGTTTTCAGTGAAGGCAAAACTGAAGAGATGATAGCCAACTCCGTGATGCTGATTGCACAGTTTTCATCAACTATTTTTGTGGGCTCTGCTTTGAACAAGATTGTGCATTGCGGTCTCCACCCCGAAGAGTTACAATCGCTTACTCCGTTACAGAATAAATCAGCCGCAAGAAAAATTGCCGATGTTTGCCGGCAGGTGATTGAGGGTTGACAACACAACACAACTTTTTTTATGTATAGCGTAGCAATCATTCCTGCAAGAGGCGGATCGAAAGGGTTGAAAGAGAAGAATATTTATCCCGTGGCAGGAAAACCGCTGCTGGCATGGACTGTTCTACAGGCATTTGCATCGGCAAGTATTGATAAAGTTTTTATCACCACTGACGACGAGGCCATAGCCAATGTCGCTTCAACGTACGGGGCGGAGGTGATTGTGCGCCCTCCGGAACTTGCTGGCGACAAGGCAAGCTCTGAATCGGCCATTTTGCATGCCGCAGGAGTTATTGAAAAAGAGTATGCCATGCCGATCAGTACGATTGTTTTTTTGCAGGCCACCTCCCCCTTGCGAAAACCTGATGATATTGACCGGGCCACAGAGCTTTTTCTTCAGGAAGGGGCCGATTCGCTGATTTCGGTCACCAGAGTCGATGATCTTACCCTGTGGGAATCACGGGCCGGAAAATGGGAGAGTGTCAATTTTGATTACCGTAATCGCGGGATGCGGCAGGATCGTCCAACGCAGTTCATTGAAAATGGCTCAATCTATATTTTCAAGCCCGAAACCCTTCTTGCCTTTGGCAACAGAATCGGCGAAAAACTCTCCGCCTATGAAATGGAGTTTTGGCAGACATGGGAGATTGATACTCTTGAGGAGATAGATTTGATTGAGTATTACTTTTGTAAAAAAAACCTGGGCATTCAGGATAAAAATCAACAGAACCCTTAGATCACTGTTTTTATGAATTTTTTTTTATCCACCGATCTTGTTATCGGGGTTAACGAAGCGCTGAAGCTGAATGAGCATCTGGCACAATTATTGGTTAAAAAACCTGGCATTATCTACGATGCCAACATAGCAGGAACGCTCTATTTTCAGGAGATTTTAAGGAACTTCACCTCTGCCTATCCCAATGCAGTCCTCTATTGCAACGATTTTGGCGGAGAGCCGACCTACACCTATCTTGAAACGGTGGCGGAGTTTTTCAGGGGCAATCCGCCGGACGCCATTGTGGCGATCGGTGGCGGAAGTACCCTCGATCTCGGAAAAGGGGTTGCCCTGCTTATGACCAACACTGTCCCGGCTCTTTCGCTCAAGGGATTCCCTTCCGGGGTAAATGATCCTCTACCGCTTGTAACGGTACCTTCATTGCTCGGAAGCGGTGCTGAAATCAGCTATAATGCGGTCTTTATTGATGAGGTTGAGGGACGTAAACTTGGCATTAACAGTCGGAGAAATTTCCCGAAAAAGGCAGTTATTGATCCACAACTCTCAATGACCGCTCCTCTTGAAAGCGTTATTGCATCGGCTATGGACAGCCTTGTGCACTGCGTCGACAGTTTCGGCTCGATCAAACATACCGCATTGAGCAGGATTTATTCCGTCGAGGGGTTTCAGCGCACTTTTTATGCGTTGCAACAAAACCAGCTTGATCGGGCAGAGTCACGGCTTGACCTTGCCATTGGCAGTGTCTGCGGCACGGCTGCACTCATGAATTCCGGAGATGGGCCGACCAACGGATTTGCCTACTATCTTGGCGTCAAGCACCGTGTGCCGCACGGCCTTGCGGGTGCAATCTTCCTAAAGGAGGTGATGCGCTACAATCATCTTCATGGGTATGAAAAATATGCCATTCTAAACCCCATGCGATCAACGCCGTCTCCAAAAGAGGCTACCATTGAGTTGCTTGAAGAGATGGATCAACTTTATCGGCAACTACAGATCCCTTCGCTTGTGCCTTACGGGTATGGCAAAGGGAATGCCGCCGAATTTGCCCATAACGCCTCGGAAGCGCTGAAAGGCTCTTTTTCGGGCAATCCAGTTGGATTTACTGAAGAGTCGGCACTGGCAGTTGTTACTCAATTAACCTAAAAAAAAGAGCGGGATACCTATTATGGCGGGTGCAGAATTAATTGGACGTGAAGAATTGGCTGAAATACAGGAGCTTTTCAGCCGCGAAAAGGTCAATTTGTACCGTTACGGCGGAGGCAATTACAAAGCGAGGGAGTTTGAGGAGAAATTTGCCGCATGGATGGGGGTGAAGTATGCCCATGCAGTCTCTTCCGGCACAGCGGCGATCCACTGTGCCCTTGCAGGCGCCGGGATTGGGCCTGGTGATGAAGTGATCACAACAGCATGGACCTTTATCGCTCCGGTTGAGGCCATAAGTGCGCTTGGTGCAGTGCCTGTGCCGGTTGAGCTTGATGAAACCTATCATCTTGACCCGCTGGAGGTTGAAAAGGCTATTACACCAGCCACGAAGGCTGTGGTCGCAATTCCCATGTGGGCTTCACCAAAAATGGATGAGCTTTCTGCGCTTTGCCGCAAGCATGGCCTGATACTGATTGAGGATGCTGCACAGGCGCTCGGAGCAACCTATAAGGGGCAGAAGCTCGGCACCTTCGGAAGTGTTGCCTCATTCTCCTTTGATGCGGGCAAGACGCTCCATACGGGTGAGGGTGGAATTATTGTGACTAACGACAAGGAGATCTATGACCGTGCAGCAGAGTTCTCTGACCACGGCCACATGCACCTGCCTGGGTTACCGAGGGGAAAAGATCCCCGACGCTCAAAAGGGCTGAATTTGCGCCTTAGTGAAGTGACGGCGGCCATCGGACTGGCCCAGCTTGCCAAAATTGAGACAATTCTTTCGAAATCAAGGGAGAACAAAAAGAAAATAAAGACGGCGATTTGTCATCTTGAGAACCTTCTGTTCAGGCCATTCAGTGATGAAGCGGGAGCACAGGGAGATACTCTCATTTTCAGGGTGAGGGATCGTGAAGCAGCGTTACAGTTTGAAGCACACCTCACGGAGTGCGGTTTTGGTACTAAAATTCTTCCTGAAGCGCTCGACTGGCATTTTGCTGGTGTCTGGGGCCACATCCTTGGAGAGTACGATCGCTATCGTGATGCTGATCTTGAAGCTCTCTGGCCAAAAACCGGTGTCATGCTGCGCAGCAGTATCTGTTTGAATATTCCTGTGCTGATGGATGACGCAACGATTGAAAAGCTTGTTCAAGCCATTATTTCCGGTTCAAAAAAGATCGGATAGCGAGGAGGGGAGTCGTATGGATGGTATACAAAAAAAGCCTGCATGATGCAGGCTTTTTTTGTTGCTGGAGGCGAAGAGCGGACTCGAACCGCTGTAGAAGGTTTTGCAGACCTCTGCCTAACCACTCGGCCACTTCGCCGTTTCAAGAGTGTCAAGGTAAGAAAAAAGTTATTCTTTACAAATAATCAACCCCCTATTTGTGGTTTCAACTGATAAACCTTATTATTATCGCCACATTGGCGTATTGGTGCGCTGATAAGTCGCTGCTTTTTATTAAGGTAAAGCTTATAATCTCGACTCGTCGTAAGCCTCGATTTCACGTTCAATCCTTGCGCCGTCACTGTTCAGAGCCACCTTAAGATCGTAATCCATCTGCAGACCGAACCAGAACTGCGGTGGGGTACCGAAATAGCGGGCAAGGCGAAGGGCTGTTTCGGCGGTGATGCACCGTTTACCCGCAACAATATCGTTGATTCGCCAAACAGGAATCCGCATATCTTCCGCCACTCTGTTCTCGCTGAGGTTCATGGGGGTGAGGTACTCCTCAAGCAGAACCGTTCCTGGATGAAGCGGCAATATTTTTCTGACAAGCATTGATGAATTTCCTCATGGTAACCTGAATTTGCAATCTTTGAACTCATGTACAATAGCTTACCATTTTTTTATTGATTTCACGCACGTTATTCTTCCATTTTTCAACAGAAGTTTTTTTTGCATCGACTCTCAATCGCATATTCACCCTTGGAGCTCTTGAGGATTTTGGTGAAATCATTGCCAGAAATCAAAAAAACAGCTTAATTTTGCGCACAGCCTACAGGAATCGGGTGTTGGCAAGGGAATAAAAGGGGACGAGTGAATATGTTGCAGCGGACGGGATAAAATGGTTGGCAGACTAAAAAACAACTTCCCTCTTGCCCATTAATTTTTAAATAACTATATAACGATACACGATAAATTATTTGTTGGATTTCATTGAAAAGAGGGGCAAGCTATGGCAAAAGTTGTTGTTTTAGGAGCTGGAATTTCAGGTCATACAGCAGCTTCGTTTCTCAAAAAAAAACTTGGCAAGCACCATGAGGTTGTGGTTGTTACTCCAAACGCCTACTATCAGTGGATTCCTTCAAACATCTGGGTTGGTGTTGGCCGAATGACGATTGATGATGTACGGTTTGAACTTAAAAAAGTGTATGACCGTTGGGGCATCATTCTCAAACAGGCAAAAGCTGTTGAAATCCATCCGGAAGGTGAGGGTGAGGGTGCAAAGGGGTATGTGACGATTGAGTATACGGATGCCTTGCGCTGTGGGCAGAGGGAGTTGGTTGACTATGATTTTCTGGTCAATGCGACAGGCCCAAAGCTCAATTTTGATGCTACAGAGGGTCTTGGCCCCGATAAAAACAGCTTCTCGGTCTGTACCTATAACCATGCCGCACATGCCTGGGAACATCTTCAGGACAACATAAAAAAGATGAAGGCTGGTCAAAAGCAGCGGATTCTCATTGGCACTGGCCATGCAATGGCAACCTGCCAGGGTGCGGCCTTCGAATACATATTGAATGTGGCTTATGAAATCTCAAAGCTCGGCCTCAGTGACAAGGCGCAGATTACCTGGCTCTCCAATGAGTATGAGCTTGGTGATTTTGGTATGGGTGGCGCTTTTATCAACAGGGGAGGATACTACACCCCGACGAAGGTTTTTACAGAATCCATTATGGCCGAGTACGGAATTAACTGGATAAGACGCGCCGGTGTCCATAGCGTTGAACCAGGCAAGGCGCATTACGAGACTCTTAGTGGTGAAAATTTAACACAGGAGTTTGATTTTGCCATGCTCATCCCCTCATTCTCAGGTGTTGGACTTACCGCTTATGATAAATCAGGAGCTGATATTACAGAAAAGATGTTTGCACCGAACAAGTTTATGAAAGTTGATGCAGATTATACTGCCAAACCTTTTGAAGAGTGGGAGGCTGATGACTGGCCTTCGATTTACCAGAATCCGATGTTCAAAAACATCTATGCTCCCGGTATTGCCTTTGCCCCTCCACACCCGATTTCAAAACCCATGTCGAGTCCGAGTGGACGCCAGATTTTTCCGACAGCGCCGCGTACCGGTATGCCCGCAGGTGTCATGGGTAAAATTGTAGCGCTCAATATTGCCGAGAAAATTCAGGGTGCAGAGGAGCATCGCCACAAAGCCTCAATGAGCCGGATGGGGGCCGCATGTGTCGTATCCGCCGGATTTGGTTCGTTTGATGGTTTGGGTGCATCAATGACTCTCTTTCCAGTTGTACCCGACTGGAGCAAGTATCCTGAATGGGGGCGTGACATGAACTACTCCCTTGGCGAGGCTGGTCTTGCAGGACATTGGCTGAAGGTCATTCTGCACTATCTGTTTTTCCACAAAGCAAAAGGCTACCCGTTCTGGTGGTTGATCCCTGAATAATGGGTATTTTGCAACCAATCTTAAATTTGAAAACCTATGGGCACGAATAAAGTCAAGGCATATTATGACGAGGCTTATCCGCCGGTACCTTCGAAGGGGACACTCTACTGGCGGAAGAACTTGTTGTGGCAACTCGTTCGATTCGTTGTTTTAAATGTCAAAATTATGCGAATTGTTGTCGGTGGTCACTCCTGATTTTTTTCAGTAGTGCACTGCTGCGTAGAAAATGTTTTTTTTAATCTCGCTGATCACAAACTGGTAACTTTCCCGATCTTTCCACCAGAGTACCCTGTGCCACCACAAAGGGCTGGTAGAGACCAGAATAAATTTTTTGGGAGATCCTTTAAATGCCCGACTCCATGTTTGATGAAGTCGGAGCATGTGTGGGGGGTCGCTGACGACAATTGCACTTTTCCATCCATTCCTCTCCATCGTTATCGACGTGTTTATTGCTTCATCCCAGGTCGTTGTTGATTTGGTATCAATTATGATCGCTTTTTTCGGGATTCTGAGCGCGATCATGCGTCGTTCGCGCCAATTGGGGTGAGTGGGTCGATAAAATCGCCCGTCAATGCCCGTCAGAAGAATGTGGGCAGCATACCCAGCATTGTAGAGTTCCGCCCCTTTTCGTACCCTGAGCCCATTATCACCTCCCAGCACAACAATGACATCACTTTTTTCTGGATGAGTAGCATGTTGCGAAACAAGTATGCCAAGGCTTAAAAAAAAGAGAGCGGCGACTACGCTTGCCGAAAAAAAAGCTATCAGTGCACGCTTTAAAAAACGTTTCATAGAGAGGATTGGAGGGTTAGTATCCCGTCATGCAACTGGTGTCGAGTGGATGATCGACATTTTGATTGCCTGCATCGACGGATAATAATCAATTTTTGAAAGCTTGCCGCAGGTTTGCCGATACGTGGAAAATATCTGTTGTTGCTGATCGATATTTTTACAAGAAAAACAAAGGATTATGTGGCGTTATTTTATTATATTTTTTGTTTTTAAGGTCTTTTTTTGAGAGTGGTCTTGTTGCATTTTTTTTGCAAAAACAGAGTATCTTGGTTGGGATAATGACAATGAGAGCGAACGATAATTATGACGCAGAGGGGTTTTCTGCTGAAAGAGAGGGCATTGCAATGCGTGAGCGAGTCTTTACCAAAGTGATGGTCGAGAGTCTCCCTGGCTCTTTTTCTATCAGTGATGCCAACGGGCAACTGGTCTGGTGGAACACCTATTATCGCGAGCAAATTCTCGGAAAAGATGAGCGAGAGATGTTTTTGACCAATGCGTTGGAGGTATTTCATCCCGATGACCGCGCGTTGGCATTGGAAAAAATGCTGAACGTTTTGAACCTCGGCATTGAACAGAACGACGAAGCGAGGCTCTTGCTTCGGGGCGGACCGAAATTCCAGTGGCGCATGATAACGGGCAAGAGAATAATCGTTGATGGGGAGCCCTTTGTTGTTGCAGTTGGTATCGATATCTCTGAGCGCAAGCGGTTTGAAGCCATAGCAGCATTTCGCATTAGCCTTTACGACATGGTGGAGAGCGCTTCCTTGGAGGAGCTGATGCAGGCCACCATTGATGAGGTTGAGCGCCTGACGGAGAGCTCCATTGGTTTTTTTCATGTTGTTGCTGACGATCAGACGACATTTTCAATACGTATATTCTCAACAGCTACGCAAATGGTGGATGAAGAGCGACGCAACACCTCCCAGAGCGAAGCTGAGTTATTGTCCGATGCGATACAAAAGAGAGAGCTGGTTATTGACAATAGGTACAACCGGTCACCACATTGCGGTGGTGCGACGGATGATGACTCCGCCATCCAGCGGAGCCTTTTTCTTCCCCTGACGCAGGGCGATGCAGTCACAGCACTCCTTTGTATTCGAGGCAAGGCTTACGATTATGATGAGGATGATGCACTGATGGTGAGCATCCTCTTGAATTTTGCCTGGGATATTGTCTCTCGTAAACGTGCAGAGTTATCGGAACAAAAGATACAGGAGGCATTGGTCCAGTCTCAAAAAATGCAATTGGTTGGTCAGCTTGCTGGAGGTATCGCTCACGATTTCAATAATGTGCTGGGGGTGATTCTCGGCAACGTGGAGATAGCCATACACCAGTTGGATATTGAAGGGCCGCTTATGGGAAATATGAAAGCTATTCTTAGGGCGACTGAACACTCCTCAACTCTCTGCAATCAACTCGTCGCTTTTTCACGCAAGCAGTGCGTGATGCCATTGGTTCTCGACCTTAACGTCATGGTTGAGAGGATGCTTGTCGTTCTGAGGCGGCTCATTGGCGAAAATATCTCCCTTGTGTGGATTCCCGGCAATCAGAGTACTTCGATCAAGATTGATCCTGCACAAATCGACTTGATTCTTGGTAACCTTTGTGTCAATTCAAGGGATGCCATCGATGGTATTGGAAAAATTACCATCGAAACCAGCAGGACTCATGTCTATAAGGCTGAATGCGCTACTGGTCACTGCTGTAAGGTGCCGGGCGATTATGTGACTCTTTCCGTAACTGATAATGGCTGCGGGATTGCAAAAAAAGATCAACCTCATCTCTTCGAACCTTTTTTCACAACAAAAGAGAAGAGAATCGGTACTGGTATGGGTCTTGCAACCATTTATGGAATCATCAAGCAGAATAGTGCATCTATCGAATGCTTGAGCGAGCCTGGCAGGGGAACTACCTTTACCATCTGGTTTCCACGTTCTATCGGTTATGCTGACCCGAATGAGAGCGACCTTTCGTTGCCACTTGATCAAAATAAAGAGGTGGTACTGCTTGTTGAAGATGAACCTGATATTCTGAGTATGTGCAAGCTCATGCTTGAAAAAGGCGGCTATACGGTACTCGATGCAGCTTCACCGAGTGAGGCGATCCGGATTGCCGAAGGGCACAAGGGCGAAATTCAATTGCTTGTAACTGATGTTGTGTTGCCTGAGATGAACGGGTGCGACCTTTCAAAAAGAGTCCAGGTAACATCACCAAACCTTAAAACCCTCTTTATATCCGGTTACCCCCCCGATATCGTTGAGAATGAAGGAGTGCTTGACCCGGATGTTAACTATCTCCAGAAGCCCTTTCCCATCAAAACGCTTCTTGCTGCCGTTCATAAAATGCTCAATCCACCATAATCATACAGATCGAGTTCCGGATTTTTTTTTCATTACCGGTTGCAGCTTTTAATTAAAGCGAGTTTTTCATAAATTAGCAGCGTCAAAAAGTTAGCGGGTTCGAAAACCTTTTTTCAAAAAAACGATGAAGCCATCGCTTTCTTTGTTTCTGCTTTTTTTAGTTATTCTTACAGGCTGTTCGGCTCAAAATGGAGAGAAAAAAGTTGATGCGCACTCTCCAAAGGGCAAATTGCAGATCGGTTTGGTTTTTGATGTCGGTGGCCGGGGCGACAAATCATTCAATGATTCAGCCTATAATGGTCTTGAAATTGCCAAGGCCAAGCACGGCGTAAATTTTATCTCCATTGAACCACAGGGAGAGGGAGCTGATCGTGAGGCCGCTTTACGCCAGATGGCCGTGGATCCCGATATAGGGTTGATTATCGGTGTTGGTATGCTTTTCAGTGAAGATATTACCACCATTGCGGCGGAATTTCCTGATAAAAAATTTGTCTGCATTGATTATATTCGTCAGCCGAAAGTTGTTATGCCAGCAAATCTCCAGGGAATTGTTTTTGAAGAGAAAAAAGGATCTTTTCTGGCAGGAGCCCTTGCTGCACTGGTTACCAGAACAAAGACTGTCGGTTTTATTGGAGGGATGGAGTCAAGCGTCATCAAAAAATTTGAGATTGGCTTTATTGAGGGTGCTCGCTTCATAAATCCTGCAGTCAGGGTTATTTCAGGCTATATCGGCATGACTGGAAGCGCATTCGCCGATCCCGCCAAGGGCCGCGAACTTGCACTTGGTCAATATGGACGGGGGGCAGACATTGTTTATCAGGCAGCCGGAGCCAGCGGACTCGGTGTTATCGAAGCGGCAAGGGAGAGCAAGGCGCTTGTTATCTGTACCGACCGCGATCAGGAGCCAGAAGCTCCAGGATTTGTACTGACAAGTATGACCAAGTCGGTTGACAGGGCCCTCTTGAAAACGGTAGAAACTGTCCTTGACGGTAGTTTCAAGGGTGGTGTTGTTTCGGTATTCGGTCTGAAAGATCGTTATACAGATTATGTCTACAACGAAAAAAACGCATCATTGATCGGCATAAAAAATCATCAACAACTGGAGGATATCAGAAAAAAAATAGTAACCGGGGAAATTGTTGTCGATGAGACCGCCGTTGTACAATAATGGTTGCAAAAGCTGTCAGTAAGCACTGATGGCTTTTTTTTGTGAGCGGAAAAATGAAGGATTGTTAATTGATTGAAGTACAATACTGGTGAATAAAAAAATCCTTGTAACCGGGGCAACTGGTTTTATTGGTTCGAGTCTTGTGAAAAAGCTGACTTTAACTGACGATGAAGTTTCAATTCTTGTCCGAAAAAATTCGGATTTAACATCACTCACCGATGTTTTGCACAAGGTCAAGCTTGTCTATGGCGATATTACCGACCGGGCTTCGCTGGACCGGGCGCTGCAAGGCATTGATCTTGTCTATCACTCTGCAGGTCTTACCTATATGGGTGACAAGAAAAATGCACTGCTCTATAGAATCAATGTCGAAGGTACCCGCAATATTTTGCAGGCATCTGCCGCTGCTGGTGTTACAAGAGTTGTGCATGTCAGCTCCATAACTGCGGTAGGAATTGCTTTCGACAAAAAACCGGTCGATGAATCCGTTATTTGGAATTTTCACCAGATCGACCTCGAATATGCCAGAACAAAACACCTTTCAGAAGTAGAGGTGGCCGAAGCGATCAAAAAAGGGCTGGACTGTGTTATTGTTAATCCCGCTTTTGTCTTTGGCGCAGGAGACATCAATTTCAATGCCGGACGCATTATCAAGGATATTTACAACAAAAAGCTTCCGTTTTATCCTCTCGGAGGGATTTGTGTGGTTGATGTTGAGATTGTTGCCGAAACCATCATCACCGCCATGAAAAAGGGGAAGACGGGGGAGCGTTACATTCTTGGCGGTGAAAACGTTTCATACAAGCAGCTTGCTGATACTATTTCAAGGATTACCGGCGCACCAAGGGTTCGTTTCCCCCTTCCGTTCTGGATGGCTAAAATACTGAAACTGGCGCTTGATCTTTATAAAAACAAGAACCGGATATCCAAGCTGTTCAATATGTCAATGTTTGGGGTCGCCTCTCATTTCCTCTATTTTGATTCCGCCAAGGCTACGCGTGAGTTGAATATGCAGTATCAATCCCATGAACACAGCATTCGCAACGCCTACGAGTGGTATCGTGATCGCAAAATGCTGTAGAGATCCCCTTGCCGGAGCTCGTAGTACAAGTCCTCACGGTTTCCGGCAAAAAAGCATCATCCTTGGCGAATCATTTTCAAGAAACGGTTCGCCCTGGTAGTTGCCTGCAATGGAAACCACCGAAAATCCCGCATCCAGAAGCATTGAGAGAATCTCCTCCTTACCGTAAAGCCTTACCGATTCAGAAAAAGTAAGCTGTTTTCTTTTTGGGGGGGTAATGGTGATGGTTTTGGTAATCCTGTCATCCTCAAACGCACGCTCTTCATGAATCATCAGATTGCCGACAGTTTTCAGTGAGTGAGGTACCAGATTCCGTGCAAGAGGAGTAGGATTAAGAAGGTCAAGAACGTACCATCCGCCCCCTTTAAGCGCATCATAAGCTTTCCTGAGCACCAACCGGTCATCTCCTTTCTGTTCAAAATAGCCGAAACTGGTAAAGAGCTGAACGACAAGATCAAAATGAGGGTCGGCAGGAATATGGCGCATGTCACAGCAGGTAAGGATGAGCTGCAACTGGTTTTTAAGCGCCTCTTTCCGCGCCTCTTCAAGCAGAAATGGTGAAAGGTCATTTCCAGTGACTGTGCAGCCGAGCCGGGCAAGCTCAAGCGCATGTCGGCCTGCGCCACACGCTATGTCGAGTACCGATAGTGAGGTCAGCTCCTTGTGTTCAAGGCCGGAAAGGGAGAGAATGGTTTGAATGCAGCGTGCAGCTTCATCACTGTCGCGGTGGCTGTAAACTTCAAGATAGAGCGGATGGTTGAACCACTCTTCAAACCAGGGTGACGAAGGGTTCGTTTCCAAACCATCAGGATAATTCGCCATGCTGAAGTGAGAAAAAAGGTGAAAAAGCAGGTGAGATTCAGGGCATCGCAGGATGCCCTGACTACGTATCGGGGGGTATACTTACTTTGCGTAATCGGTGATTGCCTTTGCAAGAATCACTTGATCATTCTCTCCGTTGGGAATACGGACGTTCTTTTCAATGAATTTCCATGCATTGGTTTTTTCTGATTTCACAGAAAAAATAACTTTTGCACACTTGAAATCACTGGTACCCGTTTTTTTGCCTTTATCTGCAAACGATTGTTTCTTTGCCATGAGTCTTAAAGTAGTTCTTTAGGTTAAGTGCGGATCTTTTTTTCTGCCAAAAAGAACATGAAGGTAATAAAAATTTTAGAGATAATCAAGCATCCGCATCCATGAATTGTTTTCAAACGCCCTCCGCCTCAAGAAGTTGCCCCTTATGGAAAATCCCACGCGACTTTCCTTTCAACTGTCGGTTGAGAAAGGGTGTGTTTGTCGATTTTGACTTTATTGAGCTGGAAGTAAGGCGCCAGAGAATATCAGGATCAATGATGGTGAAATTTGCAGCTTCCCCTGGTACAAAAAGGATGGGCTTCAATTGCATTATTTTTCTTGGATTGACCGACAGCAGTTCGATGGCATGCGACATGGTGATAACATTTTTGTCAACAAGCTCTGTGATGGTCAGGGAAAGGGAGGTTTCAAGGCCTGTAATACCGAAGGCTGCCTGGTCAGAGGGGCACTCTTTTTCATGGGATGCATGAGGAGCATGATCGGTGGCGATGGCATCAATAGTCCCGTCGGCAAGGCCCTCAAGTAAAGCTTCACGATTTTCCCTTGAGGAGAGCGGCGGTTTCATGATATAATTACCTTTCATTTCGGCATGAAAAAGATCTTCATCACAGAGCGTGAAATGGTGCGGCGTTACTTCGCAGGTCACCAGGAGTCCATCCCTTTTTGCGTTCCGGACAAGATCAAGTGCCGCTTTGGTACTGATATGGGCTACATGGTAGCGTGGCCTTCTGAGTGGGTCATGCAGTTTGTGCTGTTCGAGATAGCGCATCAAAAGCAGATCTCGGCTGAGTGTAATGGCTTCGGAGACATCCGGAATTCCCTTCAGGCCGAGTTGTGTCGAAAAGAGTCCCTCATTCATCACCCCGCCGATGGTTAGCGAGCGCTCTTCACAGTGCTGAATAATGAGAAGATCAAAATTTGATGCGTATTCGAAGGCAAGGCGCATTATCTGGCTGTTTTGAATGGCGGAACCGTCATCCGAAACGGCCGTCACTCCGTAGGAACGGAACTTTCCGAATGGTGCCAGATGTTCTCCTTTGCTTTCAACGGTCATAGCCCCGATTACTTCAAGATCTATGGGAAGCGCTGTTGCGTGATGGCGGATATAGGCTACGCCGAGTGGACTGTCAATAACGGGCTTTGTATTCGGCATAAGGGCTACGCCGGTAAATCCGCCAACTGCCGCGGCTTTGGATCCACTTTCCAGAGTCTCCTTGTATTCCTGACCTGGTTCCCTGAAATGGCAGTGCATATCAAAAAGTCCTGGGGCGAGTATCTGCCCCTGAAGATCAACTATCTGGTCATCAGGGGATGCGGCAAGAGTTTCGGCACCGTAAACGACAGCCTCGATGATTCCGTCATTACCCACTTTTACCGTTCCGGTGAGATCGATATGCTGAAGGGGGTTGATGATACGGGCCTGTTGAAAAATAAAGCTCATGGTTCTGGTATAAATTTGAGTGTTCCCGTAAAAATAAGTTCACTGCCGCACTATTCCATGAAGATACGACAAATAATGAATAAGCATGGCCAGGGGAGTGTTCCGGGCTCATGGTTACAATGCACGTCGATATCGAAAGCTATTGTAATTGCAACTTGATATTGTAACTACTGATCATGAAAGATCGAGCGCTATTTTATTATTTTACATTTGATAATGCAGTGGTTGATCTGTTTATTACTGTTAAAGTGGGGATCAGGAGTCAATTGAACGGGATCGTATTGAGAGAGGGGTAATAAAACGCTATGGAGAGAGACGCAACTCTTGCTGCTGAAAAAGCAGCGCTGAGGATAGCGATGATTGCCCTAAGGCGGTCGATACCGGAAAAATCAAGGGATGAGATGAGCGCGTCCATTGCAGAATATGTGATCATGCTGAAAGAAGTTGTCAATGCCCGTCATGTTCATCTCTATCTCTCCATCCCGGCTTCTGGTGAAGTCTCTACGTTGGCAATTGTTGATCGGCTCACCGCAATGAAAATGCCGCTTTCAGTTCCTGTTGTTCGAAATGGGGAGCTCTTGTCGGCAATATTCCGGAAGGGAGATCTTGTTCGGCCCGCACAATTCGGTCAGCCAGAGCCCGTTGAACTCTCTATTGCTGATGAGTCAACTCTTGATGTTGTGCTGATACCTCTCCTCGCTTTTGATGAACGAGGATTTCGTATCGGCTATGGAAAGGGATTCTATGACCGTTTTTTGCAACGTCTTTCACGGAAAAGAGTAACTCCTTGCCGTATCGGACTTGCCTTTCTTCAGCAGAAGGTTGACGTCGTTCCTGCAGATTTTTGCGATGAAGCGCTTGATGGTATCGTTCATGAAGAGGGAATTATTTGGTTTAACTCTAATTTTTGATGTTTTTTATGCAAAAAGGGAATGATGACGACGATAAGGGGAAAGTGGTTCCGGATTTTTTTGATACATCACTCTATGTCAACAGGGAACTGAGCTGGATCTACTTCAATCAACGGGTACTTGAAGAGGCACTTGCCCCTTCAGCGCACCCTCTTCTTGAACGGGTGAAATTCATTTCGATTTTCAGTTCAAACCTCGATGAATTTTTCATGATCCGCGTTGCCGGTATTGAGGATCAGTATGAGGCGGGTATCCAGGATCGAACAATTGATGGTCACACCCCTTTTGAACAGCTCGAAAAAATTCGCGCGATGGTTTTGCGGCAATTCGGAGAAAGAAACGAGTGCTTTTATCATGATCTGATACCGGCCTTGCAACGTGAAGGAATAGAATTTCTTCGGGTTTCAGAGCTTTCTGCCTTGCAGCAGCGGGCGTTGAGCCACTATTTCCGAAAGGAGATTTTTCCGGTACTTACTCCTTTGGCTTTTGACACAGGCCATCCTTTTCCCTTTATGTCGAACCTTTCATTGAACCTTGCCATTGAACTGGAAGAGGAGGAAAGCAGGGCTCTGAAGTTCGCTCGCGTGAAGGTTCCAGGTATTCTTCCCCGACTTCTGCGGCTCAATGATATCAAGGGTTTTCGTGATAATGACGGAATCATTCGATTTGTCTGGATAGAAGATCTTATTGAAAGCAATCTACCTCACCTCTTTCCGAAAATGAGGATTATACAGTCGCATCTCTTCCGATTGATTCGTGATGCCGATATCGAAATTGAGGAGGATGAGGCGGGCGATCTGCTTGAAACCATTGAACAGGGAATTCGCTCACGTCGTTACGGAAAAGTTGTCCGGCTCGACATTACTCCGGCAATGCCCATTTCGGTCAGAAAACTTCTTATGAAAAATCTTGAAGTCACTGAACGAAATGTCTATGAAATAGATGGCGTGCTCGGGTTTAGCTCTCTTCTGGAGCTTCTGAAAATAGATCGACCAGAGCTGAAAGATGATCCGTTTGTGCCCGCTAACCGCATTGCGGAGCAGTTCGGAACTGATATTTTCAGTGCCATAAAAGCTAAAGACCGCTTGCTCTACCATCCTTATGATTCGTTTCAGCCGGTCGTCGATTTTATTAATCAGGCCGCTCTTGATGCGGATGTGCTCTCGATAAAACAGACCTTGTACAGGGTTGGAAGTAATTCGCCGATTGTCCATGCACTCATGAAAGCCGCTGAGGAGGGCAAACAGGTTGCCGTACTTGTTGAGCTCAAGGCACGATTTGATGAAGAGAACAATATTGTCTGGGCAAGGGCACTTGAAGATGTAGGTGCACATGTAGCCTATGGCCTTCCGGGCCTGAAAACCCATGCGAAGCTTACCCTCATTGTTCGTCGTGAACAACGGAAGCTGAAAAGATACCTGCACCTTGGAACAGGTAATTACAATCTTGCAACAGGGAAAATTTATACTGATTATAGCCTTTTTACGGTTAACGAGCAGCTTGCAAACGATGTGGCAGAGCTCTTCAATGCGCTTACGGGATATTCAAAGCATACTGAATACAGAAAATTGCTCGTCTCGCCGATCAATACAAGAAAAAGGATTATCGAGATGATTGAGCAGGAGGTTGAGTGGAGCCGAAAGGAAAACAAGGGAAGAATAATCATGAAAATGAACGCCCTTGTGGATGCCAAAACCATACGGGCGCTCTACAGTGCGTCCTGCAAGGGGGTGAAGATCGACCTTGTCATTCGGGGAATTTGCTGCCTGAAACCAGGCATACCGGGCATTAGTGAAAATATCAGGGTCATCAGTGTTATCGGTCGTTTTCTTGAGCACAGCAGGGCCTACTACTTCCATAATGGAGGAAAGGAGCAGCTCTATCTTGGAAGTGCCGATATCATGCCGCGAAACCTTGACGATCGGGTCGAAACACTTTTCCCGGTTTTCGACAAGGCATTCATTCAGTTGGTCAAATCGGATCTTGAGCTTATTTTGAGTGATAACGTCAAGGCTTGGCAGATGAGTGCTGACGGTATATATTCAAAGACGAACAATGATGACCCAAGAGTAAACAGTCAGGCTCTTTTTTTGAATCGGGCTGGTCTGAAAAAAACTTCATATAAATTTAAAGTTGACGAATTATGAACATTGCAGTTGGAAGCGATCATGCTGGATTTGAATTCAAAAAAACGGTGCTGGCCTGGCTTGATCGAAGCGGCTATGAATTCACTGACATGGGGCCTTACGATGAAGGATCGGTTGATTATCCTGATTATGCCCGTAAAGTTGCCAACGCAGTTGCAGAAGGGCTTTGTGATTCAGGTGTACTGCTTTGTGGTACCGGGATAGGCGTCTCTATCTCTGCCAATAAAATTAAGGGAATTCGTGCTGCAGTTGCCTGTAACCCTGAATTTGCAACACTTGCCCGACAGCATAATAATGCCAATATCATCTGTTTTTCTGCACGCTTTACCGATAAAGCCACAATTGAACAAAGTCTTCACAACTGGTTTTCCACCCCATTTGAAGGGGGACGGCACCAGTTGAGGGTGAATAAAATTGAACCATGCTGCTAAATGAATGCGTAGAGAGCTCTCTTGATACAACCTGGCCGTTTTTTGCGGATGATGCTCTGGTCGTAGAGGTTCTTGCCTTCATGCAAAAAGGAGGGTTTGAATGTGTGCCTGTGCTGCACGAGGGGGTGGTTACGTCAATGGTGACCATGACGGATCTTTTGTCACTTGAGCAGTTGCAAAAAACCAGGAAGCTGTGCCTGAAGGATCTTATGCTTGAAAACGTCGGCAGTATAGGACTTCATGAGCACCTCTTCGATATTTTTTCACGGATGCGTACGTTTTCATTACCCATCATTGCGGTAAAGGAGAGAGAGGGGATGTATGCCGGTGTTGTTGAAAAAGCACTTCTTCTTGAGCGTATAACCACTATTTTCCATTTGGGTGAAGGGGCCGTAACCCTTGAACTTGATGTTCCGTCATTTGACCTGAAACTCTCAGAGGTTATTGCTGCACTTGAAAAAAATGACGCTACCGTTCTGAGTTTCGGCATGTATCCTGCAACTCCAGAGGGTGAGGGGATTGTTGTTACCTTCAGGCTTCAGACATACGACCTCTTTCGTCTGGTAAAAAACCTTGAACAATATGGGTACTCAATCCGCTACACGTCACCCTTTTTTCAGGAAAAAGATGATGAGATGAGAGAGAAGGCCCTTGAGTTTATCCGTTTTATGGATATGTAGTTCGAAGGCAGGAACAGGTTCGTAAGTTATTATAAAAAAAGATATGCATGAAAACAGAACACTTCACTGGGCTTGCTGAACGAATTCAGGAGCGTGCGGCAGACATTTTTTCGGAAGTTGTTGCTTTACGCCGCGATATTCATCTCCATCCTGAACTCTCTTATGAGGAGAGAAGAACGACTGCATTGATAACAGACTATTTGATGGCTCTTGGTATTACTCCAGAAAAGCCACTGTTGGAGACCGGCGTTGTTGCCCTGGTTTGTGGTCGCCATACATCCAGCAAAGGCAAGGTTGTGGCCTTAAGGGCCGATATTGATGCACTGCCGCTTAACGAAGAGAATCTTCATGGCTTCTGTTCTCTCGAATCTGGAAAAATGCATGCTTGCGGACATGATATGCATACGGCAATGCTGCTCGGTGCGGCCAAGATTCTTTCAGAAATGAAGGATGAACTTCAGGGCAATGTGCTTCTTGTGTTTCAGCCCGCTGAAGAGAAAGCTCCCGGAGGAGCAAAACCATTTCTTGATGCCGGTCTTTTCACGCGTTTCAATCCATCAATTATTATTGGTCAGCACTGCTTTCCCAATGTTGAAACCGGAAAAGTTGCTCTTTGCAAGGGGAGTTTTATGGCTGCCACCGATGAACTCTATTTCACCGTGACAGGGCAGGGTGGTCATGCCTCTGCG
>CAIXCO010000322.1 GCA_903917955.1 uncultured Chlorobiaceae bacterium
CCAGGCAATTTTTTGTTTTGCTTTTGTGGACGAGAACTTTTTTGAGAGCCTCAGATCTCCTCCCCGTTCAAGCGCAGCAATGGTGCGGTAAAGCTGCTTTTTGCCGATCCGGCGCTGTAACTGATGCACCGTCAGGCGCCTCTCCACCATCATCACCTGCATGATTGAACGCCGGAGCGCCGTGTTGATCACCTTCTGACCTTCACTCTTGAGCGCAAAATCGGTCATTTCAACAATATCATCCACAGTTGTGCGTACTGCTGCCGGAAGGGCTGCCATCAGGGAATCAACCCGTCTTGTGAAATAATAGTCGGCCATCCACGCGGTGAGGCGCAAGAGGGAGGGGCTCAGCACAGCCTCTCCGCCATAGAGCAGATCGAGCAGTTCCACATTCGATACCTCTTCATCCTCCACGGTTGCAAGGCTCAGAACGTAGCCGATCGAGACCCTTCCGTTACCCGTTTTTGCCGACAGGAGCACCATGCACCCCGGATGGATGTCATGCTCAAGGCTTTCGGGCACCAGTGCAAAAAATGGCTCCCCCCTGAATAATTTTTCAGCCGCAATCAGTGCATGCATAGTGATGAATAAAAAAAAGCCAGCACAAAGGTACTGACTTTTTTATTTGAACGACTCTTTGTTCCGGGTTTTCAGAGAGTCAAAGCTTCAAGAATCCTGTCGCGAATCTCCTCCACCTTTCCCGACCCCTCAATCTTGTAATAACGCGGAGCATCTGCCGCACCACTCTTTGACAAGGTAGAGTAGTATTCGATCAGCGGGGCGGTTTGTGCATGATAAATTTGAAGCCGTTTTTTTACCGTATTTTCATGATCATCCTCTCGTTGTACAAGAAGATCTCCGGTTTCATCATCAACGCCCGCTCTTTTTGGTGGATTGAAGAGCAGGTGATAGGTTCTGCCGGAAGCAAGATGCACACGGCGTCCGCTCATCCGGTCGATGATCTCCCGATCGGCAACATGGATCTCTACAATATGGTCAATGTGAATTCCATCCTTTCTCAACGATTCGGCCTGATTAAGGGTACGGGGAAAGCCATCAAAAAGACATCCATTGGTGCAGTCATCCTCCGTCAGGCGCTCCTTGACAAGAGCAATAATGATTTCATCAGAAACAAGTTGCCCGCTATCCATCACTTTTTTTGCAGCGATACCAAGAGGAGTGCCCGAATTGACCGCAGAGCGCAACATGTCGCCCGTTGATATCTGCGGTATCCCGAGTGTTTTTGATATGTAGTTCGACTGCGTGCCTTTTCCGGCCCCCGGTGCTCCCAGTAGAATAATTCTCATCAAACTGATTTTATAGGGTTTTTTTTGTCGTCACAATCATGATTTTTGGCTTTGGTGGCCTTGTTTCTTCTGCGGTCATATCGGCTGCGGGGGCGCTTGCAGATAACTCATTTTCTACTTCAGCGCCTGAGAGGGGAGATTCGGCAAGGGGTGCCTCATCATGTTTAACGGCGGGTTTAAGCTGGATAGTTTGTATGGCTGGCTTTTTCTTGAATTCGATTGCCGTGCCTTTCATGGCACCTTCAGGTTTTACCTGATGCTGTAACTGGATATCATCAAAAATCTGCTGGGAAGCCGCAGCAGAGCCTTGAGTATCAAGTGAGCGGTACTGGTAATCCTCATTACTGATCTGCTCTGTCCGGAACGAAAAATCCATTGCACCGAGCATCATTCTTATAACACGACGGCTTTCACCAAGGTCGCCCTTCGACTCTATGTGGGTTTCAGCCTTGGCATTGACCGTAGTGATACAACGACCGTTGATATCCTTCTCCTCAAGAAGCCCAAAGGTGACGTTGATTTTCAAGCCAAAAAGGATAAAAGAGCTCACTTCAGCGCGAATGGTAACCATGCCGCCCACGGCAGTTCTTTCGCTTATCAGGTTCCAGCCGAGCCAGTGATCGATTTTACTGAGAATAAATTCAGAGACGTCGCCGATTGGGCGGTCGTAGCGCCGTACTTTCAGTTCATTGAAAACGGGATTTTCAGAGGTGTGCGTTGCATTGGTGGTAAGACCATGGCAAGCTTTGTTAAATTCAGTTCTGAACGGAATAAGATCGATCAAATCCATGATTACTAAGACGGTTAGAGATTATTGCGGGTTCTGAATGCCGACCGTCGCCAGTTGGCCACATGCCGCATTAATGTTGGTGCCGTAGCTTTTTCTGACAGTAACATGCAATCCTGCATTCATGAGGTATTGCTGGAACAGCTCTCTGGCAGCGCTATAAACAGTTTTGAATTTACTATTATTGATTGAATTGTAATCAATCAAATTTATTTTGCACAAAAACGTTTTGGAAAACTTCGCAAGTATCTTGGCATCATCGAGGGAGTCGTTGATTCCCCTGAGAAGCAGATAGACAATGGTGACAGGCATTCCCGTCGAAGAGCTGTACTCAGAAAGTGCTTTTCCCAGCTCTGCCAGTGGATATTGACGGGCCGCAATCGGCATAAGCGACTCGCGTTTCTGCTGATCGGCTGAATGGAGCGAGACCGCAAGTTTGGTTTTCATGCCCGACTTTGCAAGCCTCTGAATTTCAGGAATCACACCCACCGTCGAAATGGTAATTCTTTTCTGCGAAAGGCAAAAACGGTAATTGCGCGTAGTGAGGTTTTCAATGGCTTCAATGACGTTATCGGTGTTCAGCAACGGCTCACCCATCCCCATAAACACAATATTGGTAAGGGCTTTACCCGGCTCCCTTGCGGCAACCAGATCGTTGAGCGCGTAGACTTGCCCGGTAATTTCTCCGGCAGTAAGGTTGCGCCGAAAACCCATTCTACCCGTAGCACAAAAAGGGCACTGCAGCGGGCATCCAATTTGCGATGAAACGCAGCCCGTCATCCGGTTTTCCGATGCAATCAAGACGCTTTCCACCTGGTTCCCGTCTTGCAACTCCAGCAAAATTTTTTGGGTAGGATTTTCGCAACCTTCTTCAAGGCACTCCTGATAGTTAACAGCGCTCAACGGGTGGATCGAAAAACTCTCCGCAAGCTTTTTGCGCAACGCAAGACTTAAAATGGTCATTTCATCAAAAGTGGCTGCACGGTGGCTGAAGAGCCACTGGTGTATCTGTGTGGCCCTGAACGAGGGCTCACCCAGCACACTCAAAGCCTGCTGAAGTTCCTTGAGGGTAAGATCGGTAATATTCTGGAGCGGTTTGGTCATCGATAGGGATCGTATTATGAAAAATAATCGGGAACCCGTAAAATAACCTTCTTAGGGCAATTTACAGTGAGAGAGTTGTTTTAATTTCTAAAAATGATTTTTTCGTCTGGGCGTCACCATTTTCGAACGTCAAGGTAGAGTTGAATATTCCGCTCATCACAGCATCGATCCCGGCACCAGCAACGCTTCTTTCTCCTTGACAGGCTTTATGCCTCTTCCTGATGTATTTTTGTTGTGTTTCCGGTGTTTTTGCCTTCTGTAACTGATTGTATTTCTTTTATTTGATGTGAATTTATGATAAATAGTGGTGATGGTAATGCGTGTAACCTGAGTCAGGTTTCCAGTTTTTAATGAGAGGGTCACTATCCGCAAAAATGGCCCTGTCTCCATAGAGAGGAAACGGGATAAGATGCGTTTCGTTATCTTATTTTGATACAATAATCTTGGAGGCCTCTTGAATGAACCTCTTTAAGACTCACGCAAGTATCATAGAGGATTATTCCTCCTACATCCGCAGTTTCATCTCCATTGCTGATCCCGACATCAGCGAGGTGGTTGATCGTGCATTAAATACGGGCAAACTGTGGCATGAACCACTCTTGCAGTTTAACCCATCGTTTGAGATGTTTGGAGGGCTCGAAGAGCTGATTGAATCGAAGATGTTGCATCGGGCCATTGGTGACATCTTCAAAGGGTACAAACTCTATCGCCATCAGGTTGAAGCAATACGATTAGGTACCACCGGCAAGGATTTTATCGTTACATCCGGCACCGGCTCGGGCAAGTCGTTGACCTATATCGGTTCTATTTTTCACCATCTGCTTTCCAATCCAGCAGCAAAAGGGGTAACGGCGGTCGTAGTCTATCCCATGAATGCCCTCATTAACTCGCAGTTCGAAGAGTTCAGCCGATACAAAAAGAATTATGAGGATGCCACGGGCAAAGAGTTTCCGATCATTTTTGGCCAGTATACAGGTCAGGAGGGCGAGGAGGCACGGGAAAAAATGCGGAAGAATCCGCCGCATATTCTGCTGACCAACTACATGATGCTGGAGCTGTTGCTGACCCGGATGCGCGAACGCAACATTCGAGAGAGCATCTACCTGAATCTCCGGTTTCTTGTTTTCGATGAACTGCACACCTATCGCGGTCGGCAGGGTGCTGATGTCTCCA
>CAIXCO010000323.1 GCA_903917955.1 uncultured Chlorobiaceae bacterium
ATGGCCCTTATGACATCGTCTATTACGGTGACGGCTATTACTTGTATCGTGAAGGAAGTTGGTACTATTCACGCGACTACCGCGGGCCATGGAGGCTTATCATGTATTACGACCTCCCTACCAGGGTAAGAAGGTATCGTACTGATATCTGGAGGTTCCGTGATTCGGAATACCGCCGCCATGACCGCATATACTGGGATGACATGAACCGACGCTATGATCGTCACTACAGAGATGGCGGTAGAGATGGCGGTAGAGACGGCGGCAGGGATGGTGGTAGGGATGGTGGTAGAGATGGCGGTAGAGACGGTGGTAGAGATGGCGGTAGAGACGGTGGTAGAGACGGTGGTAGAGATGGCGGTAGAGACGGTGGTAGAGACGGTGGTAGAGATGGCGGTAGAGACGGTGGTAGAGATGGCGGTAGAGATGGCGGTAGAGATGGCGGTAGAGATGGTAATGCCACAAGAGATGGCGGTGGCAGGGGTGGTGATGCGCCAAGAGATGGCGATGGCAGAGGTGGCAGATAGAGTCGCGTCCACTGCTCAAAGTAAGAAATAAATCGTTTCTGGTATTCTCGACATTATTGATGCAGAGTTACAATTAACTTTTCAATGGAGATGACTGATGAAAAAAAAGATTTGGCTGATTGCCGGAGTTGCAGGAATGCTTCTTGGTATGCCGCAGTTTACCGCTCAGGCGCATTACGGTGATGGCTATCCGCATCGGCATGGTTATGACCGGTATGATCATCGACATGGCGGTGACGGGTATGACAGGGGTCGATATGACAGGGGCCGGTATGACAGAGAGCGGTATGAACGCGAGGAGAGAAGACGGCGGTGGCGTGAGGAGGAGCGGCGGCGTGACCGCCATCGTCACGATCGACACAATATCGATATAAGGCTGTAACTGTTACATTTGTGGCGTCTGCCACAGTGATGCCATGATGCCGGTAACACAAAAAGAGGGGGCTGAAAACAAGTTCATCCCCCTCTTTTTTGTTGTCACAAACGGTGATTCAATCAGTTCCGTCTACCACCATCATTCGGGCCTCTTCCATCATTTTGGCCTCTGCCATCAGGATTGTTCTGGTTATTGTCACGGTTACCCCTTCCTTCGTGGCGACGATACTCGACATCACGAGAATGCCTTATCTCTTCCCAGCGGTGACGTCCTATCTGCCTCGGGAGCCTTCCATCACGGACAAGAATCCACGGTCCACGTAAACTGGATGCGACGTACCACCGGCCATTATGATTGACATAGTATCGATCACCGTAACGGATAACATCCTGAGGGCCTCCTATTGAGACGGAAAAGCCCAAATTGGGGATATTGATGAAATTCGGTTGCTGAACAAACACAAAAGAAGGTGGCCTGTCTCCCCTTTCACCGATACGAATATTTACTTCAGCGTTAGCAGCGGGGCTGCCAAGAAGCATTCCTGCAATTCCTGCAGCCAGCCATATCTGTTTTTTCATTGCGATTCTCCTGTTTTACGATAGCGTTCAGTGATCAAAACTTTGATAGTAAGAGGCCTGCTCCACCGCCTTATTTCCGGTCATTTCCGGCCTCTGTAACTTATGACGATCATTTCCCTTATTTCCAGCGCACAAAAAGTATTAAAAATAAAAACCCGAGCTTCTTTTTGTTTTTTTTCTGACTGCTGCACAAAAAACCTCCTCATTGGCCCAAATTTCCACACTCTCTTTTGCCCTTGTCATTCCTGTGTAGAGCAGTTCCCTTGTCATCAGCTCCCCATCAACCGGAGGCAAAATCATCAGCACCCGCCCAAACTCCGAGCCCTGGCTTTTATGAATGGTTATGGCATAGGCGGTTTCATGCAGCGGCAAGCGTTCCGGCACCACACTTCTGACTCCCCCGTCGGGAGCGGAAAAAAAGACCCTGAGCTCCCCTCCGCTTTCCGGATCGGGAAAAAGTATACCGGTATCACCATTAAAAAGGCGCATTGCATGGTTGTTGACCGTGATCATCACAGGACGGCCACGGTAAAAGCTCCCTTTAGGGTTTATCAGCCCCTCACGGGCAAGAATACTCTCAACGGTATGGTTGAGCCCTCCAACGCCATAAGGGCCCTCACGAAGGGCGCAGAGCAGCCTGAAACGATCAAACTGCTCCAGAGCCTCCACGGGTGAAGTTGCCTCAAGATAGCCACGATATCCCTCAACCACTTTTTTTGCCAGAGCAGCCGAAAGCTCCTCGCGGGCGGGTGACCTCTGCCAGGCGATACCCGCCTCACTGCTTTTCAAAAGCTCCAGCGCCTCACTCTCCAGCCCCGCGTTAACGGCGCGGCTTAGTTCAGCAATACCGCTCCCGGCCTGAAAGCGGTAGTTTTTTTCGAGAATGACCAGTGAACCGCTCAGGGGAGACGCAGGGTTCTCTGCTCCGGCACGGCAAAGATCGCCAAGCACCGAACCCGGTTCAACCGAAGCAAGCTGATCGCGGTCACCAAGAAGAACAAGGCGTGCGTCGGGCCTGAGAGCAGCAACGAGGGCGCTCATCATTGGTAACGCAACCATTGATACCTCATCAACGATAAGAGTATCAAAAGGGAGAGGATTTTTGGCCGAATGGCGGAAACGGGCCGACCCAGCCAGAGTGCCAAGCAGGCGGTGAAGAGTGACGACATTATCAGGAATCGCCGCTTTGACGGCATCGGAACAGTCAAGGGAGTTCTTGATATCATTGATGGATGCTTTCAGTCGTGCTGCCGCCTTTCCGGTCGGCGCAGCCATGGCAATTCGCTGCCTGCGCCCCCCATCCTGCTCAAGCAGCAGGGCAAGAATACGGACAACCGTCGAAGTCTTGCCCGTGCCGGGAGCACCTGAAATAATGCAGAACTGCCGGTGCAGGGCAACAACTGCCGCCTCCTTCTGACGGTCAGCCTCACCGACCCCCGGAAAGAGTCGAACAAGGCCGTCAAGCAGGAGCCCTTCATCAAGAGTGGCAGAGGCCGCTCCCGCCTTTTGCAGAATTCTCCTCGCAAGCTCCTGCTCATACTGCCAGTATCGGTAGAGGTAAAGGTGGCCTGAATTGTCAAGCACGAGAGGGCAAGGCGGCCCGCCCGGCGAACCAACAACGGAACCGCTCCGCAAAAGCGTTACCAGTCCTTCAAGCCGGGGCAGAAGAAACTCCCGCTTTCCAACCAGGATGCTCTCTCCCTCAACATCAGCAAGGTTCAAACAACTACTCCCCTTTCCGACAGCACTGCTTGCAAGGGAGACCAGAAGACGAAAAAGATCGCTCACCTCACCTGCGGCAGTACGGCAGACAAATGCCGCAAAATAGCGGTCGATGGCCCGCTCCTGATACTCTATGCCCATATTTTATCCTCTCTCCTCTATCAAAAGATTGGTCAACGCATCAATCAACCCCTGGGATGGCAGGTCACGGAAAAAGCCTCGCGTTTCTCCATGCTCCATGCTCACTCCACGCAGAAAAACATAGATCACCCCACCAAAATGGCTGCTGTACCGGTAATTCTTATCCCGCAACGAAAGGTAGCGATTGAGCGCCACACTATAGAGGAGGTATTGCAGCGGATAGAGGTTTTTTTGCATCGCCTGCCTCATACCCTCCTCCCCGTACTCATCAAGGCTGTTGCCCAGATGATTTGACTTCCAGTCGAGCAGATAGTAGCGACCATCCTGCTCAAAAACCATATCCATGAAGCCCATCAGCATTCCCTTGACGGGCCTGAAGTGCAACGACTCGGCAAGAAGGGCGAGATCAATCCCTCCTGAAAGAAGGTCGTGGCTTTCGAGGATCTCGGCCAATTGGGAGGAGTTGATAAAGCTGAGGGGAAAGAAAAACTCAAGCTCGGTGCTCCAGCTCCCTTTGCGAAGTGCGCCAAGGGTAAAGCCGGTTGGCGAAAGGGGCGTGCCAAGGACGTTGTGCACCATTGTCGTGATGTGCTCCTGCCACTCCGGTTTATAACCATAGCGTGCAAGCCCCTGTACGACAAGCTCACTGACCGCACTATCAGAGGGATTGGCAAAATCGAGCTTTTCAAAAATCCCGTGCATGAAAATACCCGCCTGAGCACCCCGGGGGAAGGTAAAAATGCTCTCGCCCTTAATAACGGCAATTGGTTGCTCAACCACCACTCTCGACTCATCGCGATCCGGCAGCTCAGCACTTGGTTGCTGACGGGCCGATTCGTGGCGACTGAAGGAGGTAAAGCTCGATACCCGCCAACTGGTATCGAGGATTCCGCTGAACCGGCGAAGCTCAGGTGGCACACTCCCATCCGCCGTTGTTCGAAGAAGAGATGCGCAACCCTCAGCCTCCTCGCGCATCATCCGCCTGAAGCCAATCGTGCCCCCTGAACTCCCGGCAAGCTCCTGCAACTGCCCGGCCATACTCTCTGCCGTCACACCCTTCATCTCAAGGGCAAGCGCGGTTGCCTGATTTTCGGCTACGCGACTCTCCGGGGAGGCGTGGAGCAGGTAGTTGATCGAAGAGCTCTCCGCCCGGGTCCTGGCGGCAAAAAGATAGCAGCGGTACTTCGCCCTCGTCAGCGCCACATAGAGCAGCCGCAAGCTTTCGGCCAGCGACTCTTTCCCTGCCAGCGAGCGATGACAATCAACATCCTTAGAGCCGAAATCCTTCACCAGATGCCACTCTTCGTCATGGAACATCACCACATCACCCTTCTGGTTTGCCCCGGTCCAGAGAAAAGGGCAAAAGACCACCGGATACTCCAGCCCCTTGCTGACATGGACGGTGACAATCTTCACCGCCGCCTCATCGGTTTCAAGGCGGATCTGATGCTCATCCTGCTCACACTCCGCCCCAAGCCGCTCGCTGAACCAGGCAATCAGCCCCTCCATACCCACTCCCCGCTCATGCTCCTCACGATGGAGCAGTTCAAAACAGTGGAGAATATTGGTCAACCGCCGTTCCCCGTCCGCGTAGCCAAGCAGACGCCCGCGCATCCCCTCTCGGGCCATCAGCTCGCGGCTCATCACCATGCAGCCCCGCTGAAGCCAGAGCTCATGGTAGTCACGAAACTCCCTCAAACACTCCGTCCACAACTGCTCATCATCCAGCAACCCGGCAATATCGTTACCCGAACGACCAAGAAGATCGGTCACCAACGCCGCCCGCACCTTCGCTTCATTGCCTGGATCGCCAAGGGCAGAGAGTAAGATGCGCAGCTCTTCGGCCTCCCTCGTCTCAAAAATACTCTTGTCACTCCGCATCACCCCTGCAATGCCGCAGCCACTCAGCGCCTTGAGCACCAGAGCCGCCTGCCGGTGCGTACGCACAATCACCGCAATGTCGCCAGCGGCAAGGGGTTTGCCACCCACAAGGGTTGAGCCATCCTGCAAAAGACGCACAATTTCACCCGCCACCGCTTTGGAGGCAAAAGCACCCGCATCCTCAACCGTCAACATGCCACTCTTCTGATCACTCGAATCCATCAGCCAGAGCTGCATCGGCTCACTCTCGCCACTCTCTCCGTTCTCCTGTTGCTCCCGGTTGCCCGCAGCAAGGGGATGATAAAGAATTTCATCATAGAGAAAGGGGCGCCGCTCATTATCGAAAAGGGTATTGAAAGCATCAAGCAACGGCGGAGCAGAGCGCCAGTTCTCCGTCAGGGTAAAACGACGCTCCTCACTCACCTCACGAGCCGCCCGCATGTAGGCAAAAATATCGGCCCCGCGAAAGCTGTAGATCGCCTGCTTGGGGTCACCGATAAGAAAGAGCGGCAAATCAGAGCCCGCATAGATTGATCTGAAAATCTCATACTGCACCGGGTCAGTATCCTGAAACTCATCAATCAACGCCGCCCGATACTTCGCACGAAGCAGTCCGGCAAGAAGTGCTCCCCCTCCATCAGAGAGAAGCGCACGATAGAGATCTTCGAGCAGATCATCAAAAAAGCGGATATTGCTCACCCGCTTGCGCAAGGGCAGGCTTTTGCGGTAAAAGCGAACCAGCTCAGCCTTGAGAGCAAGAAAACGACTCTCGACCACATCAAGCAGCCGCTCGCAGCTCCCGAAGAGAGGGTGATCGGGCGGAGTGTTCTTCAACTTGGTACCCTCACTGATGGCGCTTGTTGTAAACTTTTTAAAGTCACCAAAGAGGTCACAGGGGTTGCCACCGGCGACAAACTCATCCATCGCGGCAAAGAGCGGCTCAAGCAGATCGGCCCGGTAGGTATCCTGCGAGCGCTTCAACCCCTTGCCTGTGCTCAAAAGCTCCGTAATGCTCTCGCGTTCCCGCTGCCAGAGATCGCTCACCTCTTTGTATGCGGCGCTGCACTCCCCGTCGAGCGCTGCTATCTGCTCCTCACTGAA
>CAIXCO010000324.1 GCA_903917955.1 uncultured Chlorobiaceae bacterium
CCTGAAGCGACGTTGAGGCTGATGTTGTCGAGCGCCGTGTAGTCGGAAAATTTTTTGGTAATATTCTGAAGTTCGATACCCATGGCAGTTCCTAATGGTGAAAGCTGTTTTTCTGAAATTGTTTTTCAAGAGTCACTTTGACCCCTACGGTGAGGAGGGCCAGAAAGACAAGGATTGATGCAACGGCAAATGATGCGGCAAAATTGTATTCGCTGTAGAGAATTTCCACATGCAGCGGGATGGTGTTTGTCTGACCACGAATATGGCCCGACACTACCGAGACCGCTCCGAACTCTCCAATGGAGCGGGCGCTACAGAGAATCATGCCGTAGAGCAGCCCCCAGCGAATGTTGGGCAGGGTGATTTTGCCAAAAATCTGCCACCCCCTGGCGCCAAGGGTGAGAGCGGCCTCCTCCTCATCGCGTCCCTGCGCCTCCATCAGCGGAATCAGCTCCCGCGCAACAAAGGGGAAGGTGACAAAGAGGGTTGCAATAACAATGCCCGGGGTTGAAAAGATAATTTTAATCCCCTGCTCTCCGAGCCATGAGCCAAAAGGGGTACGACTGCCGACAAGCAAGACAAAAATGAGGCCAGCAATAACCGGAGAGACCGCAAAGGGCAGATCGAGCAGGGTTTTGAGCGTCGCTTTTCCCCGGAAGTTGAATTTGGTAATGGCCCAGGCGGCGGTGACGCCAAAAAATGCGTTCAGCGGCACAACAATGGCGACGGTTGTCAGCGTCAGTTTTACCGACTCAATTGCGTAGGGCTCACGGATGGCTTCGAGGTAGTACTCCCATCCTTTCGAGAATGCCTGCGCAAAGACCAGCCCAAGCGGCAGAAAGATAAAGCCAATAAAAAAGAGGAGTGTCAAGCCTATCAGCACTATTTGCACTGGCATGGGGTCAGAGATCCTTTTTTTGACAATCAACGTGCTTTCCGGTGGTTGTGGTTTCAGCATAATGTGTGGTTAACGGTATTCTTTCTGTTGCCACTCCTGTACTGCGTTCAGCAGCAGAAGCATGGAAAAGGAGATAACGAGAAGCACCAGCGCGACGGCTGAGGCTCCGGCGTAGTCAAACTGGTCAAGTTTCGACATGATCATCAGCGGAGCAATCTCGGTTTTCATAGGCAGGTTGCCGGCAATGAAAATCACGGAGCCATACTCTCCGATACCACGCGCAAAGGCAAGGGTAGAGCCGGTGAGCAGGGCAGGAAAGAGATGGGGAAGCAGGATTTTGCGGAAAGTCTGCCAGCGGGTTGCGCCAAGGCACTGTGCCGCCTCCTCAATTTCCTGTTCCACCTCTTCGAGCACAGGCTGAATAGTGCGAACCACAAAGGGAAAACCGATAAAAATCAGCGCTACCACAATTCCTGTTGGCGTGTTGATAATTTCAATATTCCACTTTGTCAGGGTTTCGCCAAGCCAGCCAACAGGGGAGTAAAGGGTGGCGAAGCAGATACCCGCAACAGCGGTCGGTAAAGCAAAGGGGAGATCGACAAGGGCGTCAAGAAATTGTCTGCCCGGGAAGCGGTAGCGTACCAGTACCCATGCGGTGAGGAGCCCGACACCCCCATCAAAAAGGGCCGCAAAGAGTGCGGTAGAAAAACTCAGCCGGTA
>CAIXCO010000325.1 GCA_903917955.1 uncultured Chlorobiaceae bacterium
AAAAAGGAGATAGAAAAACAAAATTTTTCCCGTTACCCAACCATTGATCTTGTTGGCGGGAGAAATTATTCACAAAGCGAAAACAACTATTCAATAGGCTCTATTTACGACACCTATTCGATCACTCTGCAACTGACTATGCCAATCTATTCTGGAGGCTACGTCAGTGCAACCAAGCGTCAGGCACATGCAAAATGGCTCAAAGCCCAGGAACAGCTCACGTTGCAGGAGAGGAAAGTCCAATCTGATGTGCGCAAGTATTATAACAGCATCGTCAGTGGTATTGCCCAGATTCGGGCTTATGAACAGGCTGTAACGTCGCATGAAATTGCACTGACCGGTACAAAAAAAGGGTTTGAGGCAGGCATGCGCACGAACGTTGATGTGCTTGATGCTCAGCAGAAACTCTTTTTAAGCAGAAAAAATCTTGCAAAATCGCGTTATCAGTACATTCTCAATCGCCTCATGCTCAAACAAACCTCAGGGACACTTTCTGCCGGTGATGTTGAAGAGGTGAATGGATGGCTTGTTGCCAGTAAGGCGCCTCCGGCCATCGATTGATTTTGTCATGAACAACAGGTAGTTTATACTCTGTTGTTAACGGTCAATAACTTGTTAACACCATGAACTCAATCAGAATTGCTGTTATAGGCCTCGGTTATGTCGGATTGCCGCTTGCTGTGGAGTTTGCAAAAAAATATGCAGTGGTTGGCTTTGATATCAAGCAGGAGCGTGTTGGTGAGCTGCAGGAGGGTCACGATGCGACACTTGAGGTGAGCCGTGAGGAGCTAAAGATGCTGCTCTGCAAGGGGAACCATACTGCAGAAAAGGAGAGTACAGGGCTCTTTGTGACCGCAGAGAGCGGTGACATCGGCGCAGCAAATTGTTATATCGTGACGGTACCTACCCCTACAGACAAAAACAATCGTCCGGTTTTGAAACCACTCCTCAAGGCGAGCGAAACGATTGGCCGGGTGCTGAAGCCGGGCGATCTGGTTATCTACGAATCAACAGTCTATCCTGGTGCAACTGAAGAGGATTGTGTGCCGGTGCTCGAAAGGTTCTCCGGGCTCACCTTCAACCGTGACTTTTTTGCTGGCTACTCTCCGGAACGGATCAATCCTGGCGACAAGGAGCACACGGTGACGAAAATAAAGAAGGTTACCTCAGGCTCGACTCCTGATGCGGCTGCAAAGGTTGATGCGCTTTATCGCTCGATTATCACTGCTGGGACCCATCTCGCCTCATCCATCAGGGTTGCTGAGGCGGCCAAGGTTATTGAGAATTCGCAACGCGACATCAATATTGCCTTTGTTAATGAGCTGGCGATGATTTTTAACCGTATGGGCATTGATACGAATGAAGTGCTGGCGGCAGCAGGTACCAAATGGAACTTTCTGACCTTCAAGCCGGGTCTTGTGGGTGGCCACTGTATTGGCGTTGATCCCTACTATCTCGCCCAGAAGGCGCAGGAGTATGGTTACCATCCGGAAATCATTCTTGCGGGGCGGAGGTTGAACGACAATATGGGTAAATATATAGCTTCGCAGGTAATCAAACTGATGATCGCGGCGGATCACAAAATCAAGGGGGCTAAGGTGTTGATGCTCGGTATCACCTTCAAGGAGAATTGCCCTGATATCCGCAACACTCGTGCGGTTGATATTGTTCGTGAACTTCAGCAGTATGGTCTTGTTGTTGATATTTATGACCCCTGGGCCAATCCTGAAGAGGTGATGCGTGAATATGCCTTTCAATGCATGCCGGAGCTTAACGCTAACCATTACGAGGCGATTATTCTTGCCGTAGCGCATCACGCGTTTTCGGCTCTTGATATCTCTTCACTCTGCTCTGGCAGCAGGAGCATTGTCTATGATGTGAAAGGTATTTTGCCCATGGACCAGGTTGACGGGAGGCTTTGATCGTGCTTCTGTTTAATAAAATTCTTCCACTTCTTCTGTTGCCTTCGGGCTTCACCCTTTTGTGCTTGTTGGTCGGTTTGCTGCTGCGCAACAGGTTTTTTGTGTTGCTTGGAACGCTGGTGCTTCTGGTCTTCAGTATGCCTCTTGTGAGTGATTTTTTAATGCGCTCGGTTGAGGTTGGATCCGGGAGGGTGCCGGTCAGCCGCGCAGGGAAGGCTGATGCGATTGTGGTGCTGAGCGGGATGATTGTGAGTGTTGAGGGGGCGCCGTTGGGGGAGTGGGGTGATGCGGTTGACCGGTTTGATGGAGGTATTGAGCTTTTCAAGGCTGGTAAGGCTCCTTTGCTGCTCTTTACGCGCGGGCAGATGCCCTGGCAGCCGGATGCGGTGCCTGAGGGTGAGTTACTGGCTAAAAGGGCGCTGCTGCAGGGGGTATCGCAATCGGCCATTCGTTTGACCGGCAAGGTTGGCAATACGGCTGATGAGGCGATTGCAGCCAGAGCGGTGCTCGGTATCGCAAAAAAAGGGGTGCCCAAGAGGATTTTTCTGGTGAGCAGTGCATACCATTTGCGTCGGGCGATCTTTTTGTTTGAGCATGCTGGTTTTGAGGTTATACCCTTTCCGGTTGATTATCAGGTGAGTGAAAAGAGTGGTATGACGGTGTTGCGTTTTTTGCCAAATGCAGAGGCGCTTGCAGAGTCGGAGAGGGCTTTGCGTGAGGTGATCGGGCTCCTTTTTTATCGAGCGCGGAGTTTTGCTGGAATGGATTGAGTGGATTGTATTCGACGAAATGATGAGGCAGGTGTTATCTTTTTTTTGTAGTCAAGCAGAGCTTGCTGCGCAATGGTTTCTATCTTTTTGAAAAAGTAG
>CAIXCO010000326.1 GCA_903917955.1 uncultured Chlorobiaceae bacterium
TGTGGAAAATCCCTCTCCTCTTCGCGGAAAAGCTCAATAACCTCTGCGGCGGACGATGCAAGAAGAATCTTCTGGCGAACATCATCGCGGCCCGCAAGCCTTGTAATGCGGCCGAGAAGTTTCAAATGCTCTGAAAGCATCTCCTCAGGCGTAGCCAAAAGGAAAACAATCCTGACAGGCTCTTCATCAATTGAATCAAAATTAATTGCATTGCGAAGTGTGGCAAGCGCCATAACCGGCAAACTCACTCCCCCGCTCTTAGCATGGGGCAGCGCCAGGCTTTTACCGATACCGGTCGACATCTCCTGCTCACGCCTGAAAACATCCTCCCTAAGCCGCCCGATGTCGATCACACCCGGTTGAGTGGCCACAATGGAGAGCATTTTTTCAATCACCTCACTTTTCAGGGCAAGGTCAAGATTCAAAACAATACAATTTTCGGAAAGAAGGCCTTCAATTTTCATGATGACAACCTCATGCGGTTAATACTTCTGCCTGTTGAAAGGTGCCTATCCCGGCACACATCTGCCTGCCAATATAAAAAAAGATTTCCATCCCTGCCGCCACTGAGCCACGCACTTTCTGCCAGTTCAGAGGTGAACGGTAATAAAGTAGATAAATGGCGAGACAAACATGATGGTATCGAACCGGTCGAGCACTCCGCCGTGACCGGGAATCAGATGCGAAGAGTCTTTTACCCCGGCATCCCTTTTGAACATCGATTCAATAAGGTCGCCCGCCGGACTGGCCAGCCCAATCAAGAGCCCTGTCAACAACGCTTTGGTCAACGACAACTCCGGCACAAAACTGCTGTAGATCATTGATGCCGCAATGCTTCCTGCGAGACCTGTCAAAAAGCCCTCCCATGTTTTGTGAGGACTCAAACGCTCAAAGAGTTTGCGATGAATAAACCTTCCGCCCAGGGCACTTCCACCAAAGTAGGCAAAAATATCGGCGGCCCATACACAAAAAAACATGAGAAAAACCATCATTTCCCCCTCTTTGCTCCCTTCAAAAAAACGAAGCCGCAACAGGGAGCCAAAAGAGAGGTTGACATAGAGCAGACCAGGCAAGATGGCCCCCAAATTAAGCAACGGAGAGCCCTCTTTCAAAAAAAGCTCCATCACGAGCAGGGCGAGCACAACGGCAAGCAACAACTCCCACACCTCCCACGTCTCGCTCTTCACATAAAAGTTGACCTGAATAAGCGCAGTTACCAGCAGCACAATCCAGAGTGCCGGAGGCTTAGCCTTATGACGTGCAAGACGATGAAACTCAAAAACAGCGAGAAGCGCCAGAAGCAAAAAAAACAGAGCGAAACCCAACCCACCAAGATCGATGAGCCACAGTAAAAAAGGAATACCCACAAGAGCCACAAGGACCCGCTGGAATAAATTATTGCTCAAAAGTTTACCCATACATCCTCTCTTCAACAACTACCTTCATGAAAATCATCTCCGCAGCAGAGCAGAAAGCCGCTGGAGAACCATTATAAACAACAGGATACTTCCCGTAACAACAAACCACCACCACGGCGAAACAAGAAGAGCCTTTGACTCCAGAGCCCCCTCAAGATTTCTTTCTTCTATAAAAAAAAGAAAAAACAACGCAACCAGATTGTTCATGAAATGAACAACAACAGGAACCGCCAAATTGCCTGTCTGAGCATAAATATACCCAATATACCATCCAAGCAAGGCAAGAGGTAAAAGATTTGCCGCGCTCAAATGAAAGAATGCAAAAATAAAGCCTGTCAGCACCACTGCATTGCCGGAAGAGATAGAGTTGGTGTAATTCTGCTGGATATAGCCCCTGAAAAAAAGCTCCTCACAAAGTGCGGGAGTGAGAGCAAAAACAACGACTACCGACAGATATTCCGGAAATGAGCCCGCCTGGGCAAGTTGCCGGATGAACGACTCCATCACATCACGCTGGCGAACCACTTCCGCTCCGGCAGAACCAAGTGCCGGCCAAAGATAATGATCCTGAACTGCGGTAATGGTATGGAGCAGAGGCTGAAGCAGAAAAATACCTCCCACCGTCAGGGCCGCCATCCCAACATCAATCGGCCTGCCTATCCCCAAAAAAGCAAGACTCTGTGGTGAAAAGGGATTTTTTTTACCGATATGCCAGCCTGCAAGCAGAAGAACGGGAAGGGCAAGCACAAGAATTTGCCCAACGGCCTGAATCAACCGAATGAAAGGGAGCTGACTTTTATCAAGGGTTGACAAAGAAAAAGCTGCCCCGCTGCCGCCACTGACAAAAGACAAAAGCACCCCTCCGGCAAGCGGATAGAGCAGCATGATGACAATTAAAAAAAGGGTATTGGCCAGAAAAGAGGGGCGCCGCTGGGCGAAAAGATCAGGAAAAAAAAACTTCTGCATAGAAAAATTTACGTTACACTGAATCCTTGAGAATTTGATACCTTGTCCCTCTTGAACCATCAACTATTCAAGCCTTATCAACAGATAGGTATTGGAAAGGGAAAAAACAAGTCCATGCTCAAGATTCTCTGCTTTCACAACGCAACCCATCGAGCCAGTTACCGGTACAGGGTTGAACAATTTTTGCCCTACTGGCGCGACCACAATATTGAGATGCAAACCGTCTGCATTTCAGGAAACGAGTACGTCAACCTCCTCAGCCATCTTTTTACTTTAGAGCAGTATGACTATGTTCTTTTGCAAAAAAAGATCATTCCCCGCCTGCTCATCAACATCATAACAAAACAGTCAAAACTCATTTATGACTTTGATGACGCCCTCTACTCAAGAGAGAGCCGGGAATTGGAACAAGGTAAAGCGACGCCGCGCAGTACCATCAAAAAGCTGAACCATATCCTGAAAAAATCAACACTTGTTTTTGCAGGGAATCAGGAGCTTGCACGCTACAGCAAAACCGTTAGCGAGAACGTCCATATCATACCGACCGCTCTCGGTGCACAGAAGGCAGAAAGAGCGATCCCTCCCCAATCCGACGGCATAACAATCGGATGGATCGGTAATGACGTTAATCTCTTTTACCTCTCAACCATTGATAATGCCACCCTCTTTTTACAACAGAAGTATCCCTCCGTCCGGTTTTCCTTGCTGTGCGGCAACCCTCCCCAAGAGCTGAAAACCCGGTGGGATTTTGCACCCTGGTCGCAGAACACTGAAGTCGAGTGGCTACACTCAATCGATATCGGCATCATGCCACTCACCGATGACCCCTGGAGCCGAGGCAAATGCGCCTTCAAGCTGCTGCAATACATGGCCTGCGGAAAGCCGGTTATTGCCTCCGACGTAGGAACAAACGGAACAGCGGTTTTTGACTCCATCAATGGGTATCTGGTACGCACAACCGAAGAGTGGATTGATGCGCTTGAACTGCTCATTCTTGACAGGGAGAAGCGAATCCGAATGGGCCAGGAGAGCCTGAAAATCTTTACAGAACAGTTTGAACGGAGTCGCATTCAGCAGAAAATTGCCGATATTCTCTTTTCCAGAGCAAACGACCTCCCCAAGAAAAGATCTTGAACAACAGAATGGCGTTTCACAAAACATCAGCCCTGTTCCGTCAACACATCAGGGGATAACTTGCACTGTAGTAACATAAAGCAATGAATTTTCTCTTTCTCAACTCCTCACGGAGCAAATGGGGTGGCGGTAATGAAAAATCACTGCTGCTGGCCACAAAAGCACTGAAGAATCACAAAACAGTGCTCGCTTACCGAAATGAGCAGGTCGGAGAGCATTTCAACATCGCGAAATACAAGCTGCCTTTTCTCAATGAGGCAGATCTTTATACTCTTGCAAAACTGATTACAATAGTTAAAAAACACCAGATAGACGTCATCATACCCTCCATGCGAAAAGATTACGCATTGGCAGGTATGGTCAGCAGAATCTGCGGTATCAAAAATATTCTATGGCTTGGGACCACGCTTGATCTCAGAAATAAATGGATCTACAACCTCGTCTTCAATATCATGGCTGACGGTATCATCGTCAACGCCGAGAAAATAAGGGAGACCCTTCTCCGGTCACGCTTTATGCGCCCGGAAAAGATCAAGGTGATCTACTATGGGCTCGATCCCCAAGAAATAGCAAGGCAGTGCTGCGAGGAGATTCCCAAGCCATTCCCATTCATGATCACCGCCATGGGAAGAGTGGAACCCAACAAGGGATTTGATTTTCTCATCAGAAGTTTTGCCCGTTTTCTGACGGCGACACAAGCCCCCGATGCAGGAGTCGTTATTATGGGCCAGGGGCCTCAACTGGAAGAGTACAGGGAACTTGCAGCGAGTCTCGGAATTGCCGACCGTATTGTCTTTACGGGCTACATTGCCAATCCCTTTCCCTACCTGAAGCAGAGCGATATCTTTACCCTCACCTCCATCATGGAAGGGCTCTCCATCGCACTGCTTGAAGCGATGTTTCTCGGCATTGCCCCCGTCAGTACCTACGCGGGCGGTGTTGAAGAGGTTATCACTGATGAAAAAAACGGCTTTTTGTTGCACTATGGCGATGAAGAAAAACTTGCGAAACTGCTTACAAAACTGTACAAAAACCCTTTGCTGAAGCAGGAAATGGGAGTAGAGGCTCGCCGCACAGTTTTACCCATCTTCTCACTCGAAAAACTACAGAGGGAAATAGTCACTTTTTCAGAGAGCTGCGGCAAAAAAAAGCGGCCATTCCGTCACCGCTTTGCAAGTGCCCTCCAGCGCATCACGAAGCGGCGGAATAGAGAAGTCGCTTTTGATCAACCGCTCAAAAGCGTCGTCATTCTGGCAAAAGAGCGCTATGGTGACAGCATCATGCTCACCCCCCTGATTGGCAGCCTGCGCAGAGATTTTCCAGGAATTTCTATCTTTATCATCACCTTTAACCAGATCATCTTCGATTTTTTCAGTAGTGACCCCAATATTACGGCAGTTTATCACACAAAAAAAAATCTGGCGCGATACTGTATCGGCATACTCTCAAAAAAGTTTGATCTGCTTTTTAACATCAAAGATCATCCATCGACCAACTTTCTCATCCACTCCACGCTCATCCGCGCACAATACAAAATCGGCCATTGCAACCCTTTTCACGACGGGCTCTACGACCACCTCATCCGGCTCAACCCCAAAACGCATGAATCGGCAAAAAACCTTGCTCTTCTAAATGTTATGGGTAGCACAACACCATTGCAACCGTGCAAGCCATATCTACCGACTATGCCGGTTTCACCAACTGTCACCGCATTCATCGAAGCCCTTCAGCCCGGCCAATGCATCGGTATTAACATCAGTGCCGGCCACAGCGGAGGCCACCGAAGCCTTGAACAATGGTACGAACTCGTTACCAGCTTCCCTGATGAAACATTCATCATCTTTTCAGCACCTCATGATCTCGAAGAAAAAAGAGAGCTTGAGCGACGGCATTGTAGCATCCTGCTGTCACCAGCAACCGCCAACCTCTATGAAGTCGGTGAAATAGTCAAAAATCTCAAACTCCTCATCACCCCCGACACCGCACTCATTCATGTTGCATCCTGCTCCAACACCCCCGTTATTGGGCTCTATCGCCACACCGAGACAGACCACCACCAATTCGGGCCAATGAGCACCCTGCAAGAGATCATTATTTCGCCAACACCCGATGTCACCAACATTGAGAGCAACACAATATCGGCGTCACTCAGAGAGATGCTGAAAAAGCTGCCTTGACAAAAGAAATTTCGTCAACGAGGATCAAAAAGATTTGGGTATTATGTAACCTTATTTCAATGGCAGAAATCCCACTTATTTTGAACAAAAATATTGAATGACTCCATCTTCATACAATTCCAAAAATTTGATAGTTAAATAAATGAAATTTAACAAAAAGGGAAACAATAAAGACAATCTTGAACGACTTGAACATCCAAAATACCGTGCAGATATCGACGGCTTACGCGCAATAGCCGTACTTTCAGTTGTTGGGTTTCATGCATTTCCTTACTGGATTAAGGGCGGTTTTATTGGTGTTGATATTTTTTTTGTGATTTCCGGTTTTTTAATATTAACCATTATATTTGAGGCTCTCCGCATAATTTAGTGGGTTGCAGTGAAACCATAATACTTCATAATAGAGTGGGATGGCAAAGATTGCTACGATAAAAAATGTCTTAGTTCGGTAGATCTCGAAGATGTTAAAGGCTCTGGGGCGAGGCTGCTAAA
>CAIXCO010000327.1 GCA_903917955.1 uncultured Chlorobiaceae bacterium
ATTGTGCTGTTTGTCAATGGCATTCCTTTTTGTGTGATCGAGTGCAAGTCGCCGCAGGTGGAGATTGAGCCTGCGGTTTCGCAGTCCATCAGGAACCAGAATGATGATCATATCCCGAAACTGTTCATTTATACCCAAATGGTGCTGGCATTGAACAAGAACAGCGCCAAGTATGCCACAACGGGCACCGCCGCAAAATTCTGGAGTGTCTGGAAAGAGTCGCAGCTTGATGCCGGAGGCCGGGAGTTCGGGAAGCTTCAGAAGTTGGTCAACAAGCCGCTGGACAAGGATATTCTTTTCAGCGTTACTCACACCCTTGAGGTTAAGCCCACTCCTAAGGATGCTGATCGACTTGTTACGGAGCAGGATAGAGCCCTTTACGCACTTTGTCGCTCGGAGCGGTTGCTGGAACTGGTCTGGAAGTTTACCGTGTTTGATGGCGGGCTGAAAAAGATTGCCCGTTATCAGCAATATTTTGTGGTCAAATCCACACTGAATCGTGTCAAGCATTTTGACGGAAGCGGTGCTCGAAAGGGCGGCGTTATCTGGCACACGCAAGGCTCAGGAAAGTCCCTGACGATGGTTATGCTGGCCCGAAACCTCGCTCTCGACCCGGAGATTCTCAACCCAAGGATTGTGTTGGTTACCGATCGGGATGATCTGGATAAGCAGCTTGGCAATACTTTTGCTGCCTGCGGACTTGAGGCTGAAAGGGCAACTTCGGGCCGCAATCTTCTGGAGTTGGTTGCTGAAAAAAAGTCCGGAATTATCACCACACTCATCCATAAGTTCGACAAGGCTTTTGCGGTAAAGAGATATCAGGATGACTCCCCGGATATTTTTATTCTCGTCGATGAAAGCCATCGTACCCAGTTTGGCTCATTTTCTGCCCGTATGCGGCAAATGTTTCCCAAGGCATGTTACTTGGGCTTTACGGGCACGCCGTTGTTGAAAAAGGAAAAAAACAATTTCAGCAAGTTCGGGGAGTTGATTGAGCCCCATTACTCCATTTCTCAGGCGGTAGAGGATGGCGCTGTTGTTCCGCTGTTGTATGAAGGGCGGCATGTTGAGATGAGCCAGAATCAGGCGGCTGTCGATGTGTGGTTCGAGCGCCATACCCAGGGGCTGAGCAAAAAGCAGCAAGCGGATCTTAAGCGAAAATATGCTCGAGCAGAGATGCTCAACAAGGCAGAGCAGGTGATTTACATGAGGGCTTTTGATATTACTGAGCACTATCGGGCTAACTGGCAGGGCACCGGGTTCAAGGCTCAGCTTGTTGCTCCCGGTAAAGTTGCGGCTCTTCAATGCCACTTGTACCTCAATGAAATTGGTGTCGTTACCTCAGCGGTTGTAATCTCTCCTCCTGATATGCGTGAAGGATATGAAGAGAGTGACGATGAGACGACCGATATGGTTGTGAAATTCTGGCAGAAAATGATGAAGCGCTATGGTAGTGAAGAGGAGTATACCAGGCAGCTTATCAATCAGTTTAAACATGGCAGCGACCTCGAAATATTGATTGTTGTTGACAAGCTCTTGACGGGGTTTGATGCACCACGAAATGCAGTGCTCTATTTGTGCCGGTTGCTGCGGGAGCATACGTTGCTTCAGGCCATTGCACGGGCGAATCGTCTCTGTGCAGGCAAGGAGTTCGGTTTTATTGTTGATTATGCGAATGTGCTTGGTGAGCTGGATAAAGCCTTGAGCGTGTACAGCGCCTTTGAAGGCTTTGATGAAGCCGACCTGGTTGGTACCCTGATTTCGATACACTGTGAAATTGGGCACTGGTAACGGATTAGGTTGGTGGAATAGCGCTATATGCCTTAAAAAAAAGTAATTACAAGCGTTTTTTTTAATCATAAGAAAACGAACTCTTTTTTTACGAATAATATCTAAATTAATTTGAATAAAAGCG
>CAIXCO010000328.1 GCA_903917955.1 uncultured Chlorobiaceae bacterium
GGTAGAGGATGCACCAGGAGTTCCTTGCATGAAAATAATAACGAGTGCCTTCTTTTCCTGAAAACCGCGCACTGCGTAAACGGACTGATCTGAAACAGAATGAACTGTTAGCCCTTTCATAAATTTAGCCGATTGTCCCCCTCACCATTTCGACCGACCAGGCCCTGTTTTTTAGCTCTGCATTCATTCAACACACTGATATCAGAGTATCGGATTGCCCAGATCTTCTGCTCTGCCGACAGTGATTGCCTGAACTTATCCGAAAGCTGTGGCAGCATGGAATCCGGAGCTTCCGGAATCACCAGATACATTTTCAGAGGGAGCTTTAAGTGCTCAACCTTGTTCAGATTATCCGGTAAATAGTTCAGAAGTTGCTCATGACGCCCGCAAACCGCTGTAAACCAAACGGTAAGCGCATGAATCATTTTCAATCGAACTTCAGCAAAAAAAGCATCTGATTGACAAGGAACAGAGCGCTTTGCTTCAACAAAAGCAATCGCAGCACTGCCAAAGCCATGACGCACAATAAATTCGACTTTTGACACATGATCGCCAAATTTCAGCCCGGTTAACACTTTTTCAAACTCGAAAACGTCTTTTGGAGCAAAACTGCCAAAGGTCATCCCCGATTCAGTGATTGAGATACTCATCCTGCAGAGACCTCAAGCTCTTGATCAAACAGGCGAATGGATTCATTAATGATTTCATTATCCGGAATGCCTTGCAGTAAATCTTCCTGATGCCAGCCTCCGTCCTGGTCAGCAAGGAATACCGGGATAGGTATATTTTTTGATAAAGCTATCAAATAGAGCTTTTTCACCACAAAATAGGAGTGTGATGCAATAAAAAACTGAATCCCTGCATCAGAAAGTTGATACACAATATCGAGTAACTGACTGATCGCAGTTGGATGCAATGCTGACTCTGGCTCATCAATAAAAACAACAGAATCCGGGGTCAAAAAACGATTACCGAGGAGCGTATCAAGAATGGCGATTTTTTTTATCCCTTCCGCCGTCGTATTCAACGAAAACCGGCTGTTTCCCTTTTTGTAAACCCATCGTTCAGCATCCGGCAAATATTCAATCTTTCCCTGAAACATCCGCTCCAACTGCTGACGGGAACGAGTAAAGCCGTCAAAGGTCCGCTCTCGCTGCGTCGGATTCTGGAGAGCAAGCACCAAATCGACATAGGTTGCATCAAAACCAAATGCCTTGTCTTGCAGACCAGATTTTAAAATAACCTTGGCAAGTGTCAACACCTCTTTGGGCGGCAAAAAAATGGAATTGGCCTCTCTTGGCGGCAAATTGTTGTGTAACGGCACTATCTTGCGACTGGTATCAGGGCCAAACTCGTAAGCCAGACCACAGTTATTCTGCATGGTAACGGAAACAGCGAGGCGATTACCAACACCCTTTTGCACCAGATCACCTAACTTATCAGCCTGAAATGTCCAGTACAGCTTGTCACCCAGCACCTCGGAAAAGTCACGAGGATCTTCACCCCTTCCACTCTCTTCCTGTGCGCGCATCGTTGCATACAGCGCCTTGAGAAGAAAGGTCTTTCCGCAGCTATTGGCGCCAAGCACCAGGTTGAGCTTCCCCAAACCCTCTCCCCGTAAAGA
>CAIXCO010000329.1 GCA_903917955.1 uncultured Chlorobiaceae bacterium
ACTGATTGACCAGATTGAGGAGTGCACCGCAATTGGCCGTACAGAGTACGATGCCCCGGAGGTCGATAACGAGTGCCTCCTCTCAATTGGCGATGCAGCGGTCACCGTAGGCTCATTCTGCATGGCAACCATCAGCGAGACGACTGCCTACGAACTTATTGGGAAGGTTGAATAACAAAATCGCACCTCCGGAAAATCATCGATTATTCGGAGGTGCGGTACCTTTCAGAGACGACCCTTGCCAAGCATGAGCAAAAGTTCGTTACCATCCCCCATGATCAAGAAGAGGCTATCGCTGCCGCGAACCGTCACCTCTTTCACGCCAGGAAGTCCCCGCAGATATGTTGCGGTTTTTTCCGTTGCCACGGCACGATCGCCGTCACAGGCTTTAAGGTTTTCTGCATACTTCGCATCTGCCTGTTCCACCAGTACCCCGGGCGTAAGCTCTCCATCCGATCGGCAGGCTTCTCCTGCCTCAGACGCCGTGGCGCATGCCGTCGCAATGAACAGAAACAGCCCGATCAAAACCGTAAAAAATCTTTTCATAGAACACCTCCTGTAAAAAAGGCGGCGGAGTCGCTTCGCACCCGTCTCCGCCGCTCTTGTCGTTTCGAAACCCCGGACACTGTCAGTTACTTCAGCAAGGTAACACTACCGCTGTCGGGAAGCCGGTCCAAGCTGGTCATATCGTAGAGCCAAATCCTGGCGGTACTGACGGCACCGAAAGAGATGTCCCACGGAATATCGAACGCATAATCATTACCATTCCTGGTAGCGATTCCAGTATAGACCTTGTTGTTGTACAACCCTGGCTGGGTCTGCTTGTAAACCTCGACATTGTTTCCATGACATTTCACCAGCACTTCAGCAGCAGCATTATCGCTGGTATCCACGTAGAAAAAGAACTCGTCAAATACCGGCGCACTGTAAAAGGAAATAGTTGCATAGAGCCTTCCCATGCCCGATACCAACCTGAGCAGCTTGAAATCGCGAGAATCGGGCGCCGATGGTTCATTGGCATCAGCGCTCCAAACCGCCAACTGGCATCCTCCCTTGGTGCTCGGGAAGGCAACCAGTTCGGGAGGACGGCATCCGGTGGCATAAACCGCATCAACCGCCTCGGCAACTGTTTTCTGTTCCTTCATCTTCTGGAAAAAGAGATCCGTGCCGTTGTCGCCGCAATTGAAGGAAACCGACTCGTTCCAACCGACCCAGACCGACGCGCCGTGATTAGTGGTCCAGGTAGGCATGCCAGGCAGAGCACCCGGGTCGGTGCCATGGCAGCTCTCCAAAAAGAAAATCGTAGAAGGAAACGCCTTGTCAGCCCAATAGGTGGAACTGAATGCTCCGGTAATGATATAGCCAAATTGCGTGGCACCGGCCGCATGGTTGTAGGCACTGGCGCGAATTGTCCCGGCATAGCCACTGCTGGCTGGCGGATAACTGGGGTACCAGGGTCGAACGAGGAATCCGAAATCACCACCCAAATTCCCACCGTGACCGCGAAGCATCACAACACCGTATTCACCATTGTCGATCTGGGCGGCATTTGCCAGGTTGGCAGAATTGTTCAGCCTCGTCGTGACGGTGTACCCGAGCGATTCCAGGTCCGACTTGGCCTGTTGCCAGATCTTCGGTGACACGACGTTGTAATCGTCTTCAAGGCAATCGAAAATCAGAGCGTTCATGCTCTTTGGAGCGCAGGGAAACACCTTGAAAACCGGGTAATCAATCCTCTCTACAGGGGTCAGTTGCTGCGCCGGCCTTAAAGCCTCCGTTCGCATCTGTAACGGCGCCATTTGATCGGTGGTACCGAGACCCTCTTCCCCAAGGAACATCAACAGCTCGTTACCATCCGTGAACCGCACCATGAGGTTGTTGCCCTTCAGTTCCTGCACTTCCCGTACATCCGGCTGAGTCAGCAAAAACGCCTTCTGTTGTCCGACAGCAACCGGCAACAGAACCTTTCGTACCTTGACCAGTTGATTCAAATCGAGATGTACCTTGCTCGCGAGCTGGGTAATCCTCACCGCATCGGCACCCCACACCGTGCCCGCTGACATGAGCAGCAGGCAAACCATTGTACAGCACTTTCTGACAAACTTCATAAAAGCCCTCCTTTGATTTTTGTTAAAAATCTCTGTTAACTGCATTTCAAACGAACGATTAAGCAAAAGTGAACAGATGTCACATCAGAATTGAAACAGTAAAGCACGATAAGCGTTTTATATCCCAAGACAGGAGCACCTCGGAATCTAATCATCAAATCTCTCTGCATGCCAAATTCTGAAGCGACACCTGGTTCAATGACTGATGCGCGCTTCCCTTAAAACAACCATATTCGGATAATCAAAACAGTAAATAAGTTACAGGCGCGTTGTAAGTATACAATATATTTTGCGCAAAAAAAGCCACAAAGAAGATGCACCCTCGGTCACCGTCGGCTCATTCTGCATGGCAACCATCAGCGAGACTACTGCCTACGAACTTATCGGGACAGTTAACCGGTAGGGATGCCAGTTACTATGGAGCAAATATTTCAGCAATAACTGCCAATACCTTCGCTTTTGTTTTGGAGTCAATTTCTCCGAGTTTGTGAACCAACCGCGATTTATCAACGGTTCTGATTTGATCAAGAACCACCTGACCATCCTTGCCCTGGAAAGAGCAATTGGCCCTTGTAGGGTAATCTCTGCCTTTGGGACAAGCTGACGCATCAGGGTTGAACTTGCTATGCACAGTGGAGAGCATACTTGCCTGATTGATTGTTCCTGCAAAAAATATTGCAGCGCGTAACAAATTCATTATGTACGTTATATGTAACAAGGAAGATCGCGAATTATGAATAAAACACATGAGCAGAGTTCTTGAACGAGTGCATAAGCACAGGGCGAAATTGCGTGCGGAGGGGATGCAACCGATCCAGATATGGGTTCCCGATACACGTCGTTCCGGTTTTGCAGAGGAGTGCAGGCGGCAATCTTTGGTGGTCAAACAAGATCCGCATGAAAAAGAACTCCTTAATTTTCTTGATGATGCTGCAGACCGCGAAGGTTGGGAAGCATGAAGAGAGGAGATCTGGTTACCAGCACTACAGGGTGATTACGGTAAGCCTCGTCCCGCAGTTGTCGTTCAATCTGTTTATTTTTCTGAACATCCCTCGCTGACCATCCTGCCGGTAACGAGTGAATTGCGCTCAGTCCCGTTATTCCGAATTATGATTGAGCCGACAGAGAGTAACAATCTGAAAAAAAAATCACAGGTGATGGTTGACAAAGTTCAGAC
>CAIXCO010000330.1 GCA_903917955.1 uncultured Chlorobiaceae bacterium
CAAAGAGGTGATTGTGGTGCAGAGCCGGGGGATGCAGCGCTGGCTTTCGATGGAGCTGGCGTCACATTTTGGCGTCTGGGCCAACGGGCACTATCCCTTCCCGAATGCGATGGTGCAGGAGCTTTTCTGCAACATCTTGCGCGATATGCCCGATACCTCTGCTTTTGCGCCGGAGGTGATGGGCTGGAAGATTATGCGCCTGCTGCCGGAGCTGCTTGAGAGTGAGCCCTTTGGCACCTTGCGCCACTATCTGGCCGATGATCCTGACGGGCTCAAGCTCTTTCAGTTGTCCGAAAAAATTGCCGATACCTTCGACCAGTACACGCTCTTTCGTCCGGAGATGCTGCTTGGCTGGGAGGCGGGGGAGCAGCAGCCCTCTGGCGAGGAGTGGCAGCCCATTCTCTGGCGAAAGCTTGCCGAGGGAAGCGGGGCGCACCGGGGAAGGCTGAAGGATCTCTTTTGCAGGCAGTTGAGTCCTTCGTCACCGGGAGTGAAGGAGATTCCCGAGCGTATCACCCTTTTCGGGATCTCCTGTTTGCCAAAGTTTCACCTTGATGTGCTCTCGGTAGTAGCGAAGGTAACGGAGGTCAACCTCTTTATCCTCAGCCCTACCAGTGAGTATTGGGGCGATATTCTCTCCAAAAAGGCAAGCGCCCGGTTGTCGGAGGAGGAGCGAGCCCTTCGCACTGAGGGGAATCCGTTGCTTGCTTCGCTTGGCCGGATTGGTCGCGATTTTTCCGACATGATTATCGACCTGAGCGACAGCGCTTTTCATCAGGAGGAGCTGTACGATGATCCGGGGGAGGAGTGCCTGCTTCACGCCTTGCAGTCCGACATTATGAACCTTTCGGGTACTGGTGAGGAGGAGGAACTTCGACCGTTTGAGCGTGATGACCGTTCGGTCAGAATTCACTCTTGCCACAGTCCGCTTCGTGAAATTGAGGTGCTTTACGACAACATCCTCGCCATGCTTGAGGAGAATGCCGATCTGAGCCAGCGCGACATTGTGGTGATGACGCCGGATATTGAGATTTATTCACCCTACATCTCCAGCGTTTTCGGGGCGGGGAGTGCCGGAGGAGATGGTGCTGTGGCGCTGCACTACTCCATTGCTGACCGGCGGATGATGAACGAGGGAGAGATTGCTACGGCGGTGCTGAAGTTGCTGGCTCTGCCGGGAAGCCGTCTTGCCGCATCCGAACTCTTCGACCTCCTCTCCTCGCCGCCGGTGAACCGTCGCTTTTCGCTTGAGTCGGGTGAGCTTGAGCTGATTCGTGGCTGGATTGAAAAGAGCGGTATTCGCTGGGGAATGGATGAGGATGATCGCATTTCGCGCAACCTTCCCTCCTATCGCGACAACTCCTGGAGGGCTGGGCTCGACCGGTTGCTGCTTGGTTATGCCATGCCGGATGAGAATCAGCTTTTTAACGGCATTCTCCCTTACGACGATATGACAGGCTCTGATGCCGAGACGCTTGGCAAATTTGCCGACTTTGTTGAGAGAGTTGACCGTTTTGTTGAGAGTTTTGGGCGCTCCCGTACGCTTGAGGAGTGGCGCATCCAGTTTCAGGCGCTGCTGGCCGATTTTATTGCCTCCTCCGACAGTTCCGAGAGGGAGTTTGCCACCATTGCAGCGCTGTCGGAAGAGCTTGGCAAGGCGGCCACTGCGGCGGAGTTTGCCGATACCGTGACGCCTGCGGTGATGCTCTTCTGGCTCAGGGCCCGCCTTGAGCAGCAGGAGCAGGGGCTTGGCTTTATGACGGGCGGGATCACCTTTTGCGCCATGCTGCCCATGCGGAGCATCCCTTTCCGGGTTGTGGTGCTGATTGGCATGAACGACAACGCCTTTCCCCGCCAGAGCCGCGCCCCGGGTTTTGACCTCATTGCCCGTGAACCGCAGAAGGGCGACCGCTCACTGCGCAACGAAGATCGTTACCTCTTTCTTGAGTCGATCCTCTCGGCACGCGATCTGCTCTACATCAGTTATGTCGGCCAGAGCATCCGCGACAACAGCGAGCTGCCACCATCAGTGCTGGTCAGCGAACTGCTTGACGCCGTGCGGCGAGGCTTTTCGCTGCCCGGTGGTGCTTCGGTGGAGGAACTTCTGGTGGTGCGCCACCGCCTGCAAGCCTTCAACCGGGAATATTTCACCGCAAGCTCTCCGGTTTTCAGTTACTCGGCGGAGAATTACCGGGCACTGGTTGAAATGCAGAGCGCTGCGGCCAACTCCCGACCCTTCATGAGCGTCCCCCTTGCTTCACCGCCGGAGGAGTTGAAAACCGTTTCGTTGGCCCGGCTCTTGCGCTTTTACGACAATCCGTCGGGATTTTTTCTTGAACAGCGCCTCGGCATCCGGCTTGAAGGGAGTGCGGAGCCGCTTGAAGATCGGGAGCCCTTTGCGGTTGAGGGGCTTGAGCTGTACAGTCTGAAGCAGGAGCTGCTTGAGGTGGTGCTTGGGGGAGGGGAGAGCCGTGATCTGCTCCCGCTCTTCCGAAGCAGGGGGATGCTCCCGCCAGCGCGGCACGGTGAGCAGCTTTTCAGCAAAATCCTTGGTGAGGTGGAGGAGTTTGCCGCCACGGTGCAGGAGAGCATCGGTGGCAGTGTGTCGCTTGAGCCGCTTGAGGTTGATCTGCAACTGGGCGCCTTTCGCCTCACCGGACGGCTTGAGCGCCTCTGGCCGCACTCCTTGCTGCACTACCGCTACGCCCGGCTGAAGATGAAAGACCTCATGAGAAGCTGGATTGAGCATCTCGTGCTCAACTCAATGAACCAGCCCGGCTACCCCTGCCTTACTACGCTTGTGATGGATGACGACACCAGAACCTTTGAGCCGGTAGAGGGTGCTTCCGCTCTTCTGGAGGGGCTTCTCAACCACTATTGGCAAGGCATGTCAATGCCCCTGCGCTTTTTCCCCCGCTCCTCCTATGCTTCCGCGACAAAGGGGCTTGAGGCCGCCCGCAAGGAGTGGCGTGACGACACCTTCAACAACCGCCCCGGCGAAGGCTCCGACCCGGCCATTCAGCGCTGTTTTGGTGCCACGGAGCCCTTTGGTGAGGAGTTCTGCTCATTGGCGGTTGAACTGCTTGGGCCGATGATAGAGGCTTCGTCACTTTCTCTCCATCGGGAGTGAAATTGTAAAAACAGTTCCTCCATCCGTCTTGCACTCTGCTGAAATGCTGCCTTGATGTTTGTTGACCATAATGTCGTAGCTGATGCTTAACCCAAGCCCCGTTCCTTGGCCAACATCCTTTGTTGTAAAGAAGGGTTCAAAAATCCGGCTCCTTACCTCTTCAGTCATTCCCGGCCCGTCATCACTCACGGAGCAGAAGAGAGCTTCATCGGTTCTCCATGTTTTGATTGCTATGTGACCCAATGAGTTCCTGTTTTGTGATTTGATGGCCTGGGCGCTGTTGAAGATCAGGTTCAGGAGCACCTGACCGATCATTGGCAAATTACAGAGTACCGGTGGCAACTCTTCAAGGTGCAAGTCAATAGTGGCCACATCGCGGTAGACGCTTTTGGCTATGAGGAGCGACTCATTGACCGCCTTGTTGATATCAGAGGGGATTAACCCGCCTTTTTCGTTTTTGAAGGTGTAGTTTCGCATGCTTCGGGTAATGGCCATAATGCGCTCTACCCCATGCTGTGTCATTTCAAGCGTTTTGGGAATGCTTTCGAGCAGATACTCAATGTCGAGCTCCTTTTCTTTTTTCCGGAGTCGCCCAACCTCCTCAACATCAGCATTTGCCGCAATGTATTTGTCAAGTATCGCCCGGTATTCACCCACCATTTCCCGCAGATCATTGAAATCACTCAACTGGTTCTGTTCATTGATGGTGATGAAATTGAGCGGGTTGTTTATTTCATGGGCAATCCCTGCCGCAAGCTGCCCGATCATCTCCATTTTTGAAGCTTGCTGAAGCTGGGCAACAAGTTTTTTGTTTTCCTGTTCCGCATTCTTTTTGGCAACAATATCCCAAACGTGATTGGTTATGATCTCCAACCACTCAATATCTTTGTCAACATACTCACTTTTTTTGTTGCCGACCCCAATAATTGCAACTATTTTGCCGTCACGGTTGACTGGAATAACCAGTTCCCGCTTGATTTCAAGATGACTTTTCAGCATTCCCTTACAATGCTCAAGTTCCGAATAATCATTATGGATAACCGGCTTTTGAAACCGTACGGCGTCCCCCCATACGCAAGCCTTCTCCTGCGGGTAGTGCTGATCATCTTCCTCAGCCTTGCATATATGCGCAAGGGTCTTGGGTGAGACTGCCTGGAGCAGCATGGTATGTTGATCTTCAGCAACGAAAAAGAAAAAGCCGATTGAGCTTCCCGTTATCTTTTCAGCCTCATCAAGGGTTGCGGTTAACAGCTCTTCTGTTGAGTGACTGTCAGCCATCTGGAGGATTCCTAG
>CAIXCO010000331.1 GCA_903917955.1 uncultured Chlorobiaceae bacterium
AAGGAGTTCGACACCTTCAACGGCCCTATTTTGATGACGACGAACTGTATTGTCCCCGTCCGCGAAGCCTACCGCAACCGGATGTTCACTACCGGTATGGCGGGGTATCCAGGGCTGAAGCATATCGCAGCACGGGTTGAGGGTGGAGCGAAAGACTTTTCGCCGCTTGTTGAGCTGGCAAAAAGCTGTCAGCCGCCAAAAGAGCTTGAAAATGGCACTATCGTCGGTGGCTTTGCCCACAACCAGGTGCTTGCCCTGGCCGACAAGGTTGTCGACGCCGTTAAGAGTGGCGCCATCAAGCGCTTTGTGGTGATGGCGGGCTGTGATGGTCGTCACGCCTCACGCCAGTACTATACCGATGTTGCCGCCGCCTTGCCGGAGGGTACCATCATTTTGACCGCCGGGTGCGCAAAGTACCGCTACAACAAGCTTGAGCTTGGTGATATTGGCGGCATTCCCCGTGTGCTTGATGCCGGTCAGTGCAACGACTCCTACTCGCTTGCGGTGATTGCCCTGAAGCTTAAAGAGGTCTTTGAACTCGACGATATCAACGACCTGCCAATCTCCTTCGATATTGCCTGGTATGAGCAGAAAGCCGTTACGGTGCTCCTCGCATTGCTCTTTCTCGGCGTAAAAGGTATCCGCCTTGGACCAACACTGCCTGAGTTCCTGACTCCGAATGTTGCGGCCGTTCTGGTTGAAAAATTCGGGATCAAGCCTATTGGAACCGTTGATGCCGACATCGAAGCGATGATGATCGGAGCATAAGCTAAGCCCACTTAAAAAACCACAAAAAAGCAGTCTCACTCCAGGACGGCTTTTTTGTGGTTGCTTTTTTTGCCAAGAGCGGAGCGTCGCTTCCGAAAACAATCAGTCACGATCTTTTTTGTATTTGGCAACGCTATTGCTCAACAAAAATGAGCCCGTGACGTGCGGCCAGTTCTGGCGTAGCTTTTTTACCTGACTCAAGGATGGTCGAGCTGGTTACAACAGCTTCGGCCATACGGGCGCGACCAAGATTGGCCCGCCAGAGATTGGCTCCCCTGAGATCAGCACCTCCAAGATCGGCATGTTGCAGGTTTGCTTCCCTGAAGTCGCATCCTCTTACATCTGCACCTCCAAGATCACTGTTGCCGAGATCGCTTCCTTTGAAGCTGGAGTTTTGCAAGAGGGCGTGGCTTAAATTGGCATAGGAGAGATTTTTGTGATCGAATGACGCTCCGGTGAGATTTATGCGGATATCGCGGTTGCTTTTTCTCATCGCGTTCCAGCCGAACACATTGCTTTTTACCTGTTCGTATTGCTCTCTGTTGTAGGCGACGTGGGCCGGGCCATCTGAATGCTGCCAGATATTGCGGAAGGTAAAACTCTTTTTTGAGCGAGAGGTATCACTTTCCGGCACACTGCTGAGCGTGATCTGTTGCGGCAGGGGAGGATCGACCGCTGACGAATTTTTTTTTATCGAAGCAGAGTAAACCGGATTGTCGGAAATGGATGGCGTGGCCTCCGCAACAAAAAACGATTGATGGTTTTGCGCCCATGTCAGAGAGGCGTATTTGCCGCTGTCAAGCACGCTCTTTTCTGATACCTTCACCCCCGTCATATTTGCCCGGCTGAGATTGGCCCGCCAAAGGTATGCCGCCCGTAAATCCGCTCCGCTGAGATTGGCATTCACCAGTGTCGCCTCCCTAAAATTGCTCTCCCTAAGATCAGATTCCGAAAAATCTGCATTCGAGCAATCCGCTTTTTTCAAAACGGCTGTTTCAAGCACCGCTCGATGAAGATTTGCACCATCAAGTTGTGCACTTTCCAGATTGGCTCCTCGTAACAGAGCGCCATCAAGATTTGCCCTGAAAAGGATGGAACTACTCATTTTTGCCGAATCAAGCAAAGCGTTATGCAGATTTGCTCGGCCGAGGTCTGACTGGCTGAGATCAGCGCATGACATCCTGGCGTTGTGAAAATCAGCTCCTCTCAGCTTTTTGCCTTTCAGTACAGCGCCGGAAAGGTCGGGGAGAAACTCTTTGTGAGTGCTTCTCATGCTGTTCCACGATGCTACTCCGGCATTAAGCAACTCAAGATGCGCTGGATTATAAGCTGAGGCTGTCGAAGAGAGTGCTGGTGCCAGAACGGCATTGAGCAGAACGGGTAAAAGAAAACGCAAGGATTTGCATTTCATGGGTTGTGATATTTTTTTTTGATACCAAAAAGCCGTCCTGGAGTGAGACGGCTTTTCGGTGTTGTTGTTTTCAGGCATCAGCAATAGAGCTTATGCCGTTGGCAAAAAATCAATAGTAGTTGACAAAACCCGTTTCGGTGATGATGCTTTTGCCCTGGGCGGTTTTCGGCAGATCAATGAACTGCTTGACTACTCCGGTTGGCTCGCCGTTGGTGTAAAAGAAGAGCGGGCGGTGGACAGGGTAGGTGTTGTTTTTGACGGTCTTGACGTCAGCCTCGACGCCGTCGACAAGAACTGGCTTGACTGATGCGTCAACAAAGCCGAGACCGATATAACTGATTGCAGCAGGAGTAGATGCTACGCGGCTCTTGATTGCGCCGTTGCTTGCCTGGGTCTCTGCTCTCTTGGAAATCGGATTCTCTTTGCCCATCACCAGCTCTTTAAAGGAGTCAGCTGTACCGCTGTTCGATTCACGCTGGATCATCACGATAGCAGAGTTCGGACCTCCAACCTCGCTCCAGTTGGTGTATTTGCCCATGTAGATTCCACGGATCTGTGCTTTTGTGAGTGCATTGACGCGGTTGCTCGGATGGACAACAATACAGAGGCCGTCAAGTGCAACGATGTGCTCGACAGGGTTGACCCCTTTGCTTCTGGCGGCAGCCAGCTCCTTGTCTTTCATAGGGCGCGACATGGTGGCGATGTCACAGGTTTTATTGATCAGGCTTTTTGCGCCGTTACCGGAGCCTGACTCGCTCACCGTTACCTGTACGCCGGTGGTTTTGGTAAAGTAGTCTGCAAATGCCTTGGCAATAGGGCCCACTGTGGTTGAACCGTCAATAACGATTTTACCGGCAGCCTGAGCCGTGCCGGCAGCCATAACACCGAAAACTGTTGCACTTAAAAGTATTTTTTTGAAAAGTTTCATAGTGAAGGTCTGCATTGAGTTAGTTAGAATAAACCGCAAAAAATTTTTGTAATCATGAACCGATTTAGCAAGGTCGTCGCCTCAGCGGCGGAAGTGACCTTGCAAACCAGCCGCACAACACACATAAAGAAAGAACAACACACAT
>CAIXCO010000332.1 GCA_903917955.1 uncultured Chlorobiaceae bacterium
AATGAACTTCAGAACACTCTTGTTCCTTTTTATCCTGATACCAATCATGTTTTTCGGGATACTCGTTGCCCTGCTGATCAATGTATTCGACCCATCAGGCAGCAGTTTTCATAGAATAGCCGCATGGTGGGGACGGCTCAGCGCAAAAATTTTTGGTATCACAATAGAGATAACCGGCCGTGAAAATTACAGTACGGAACAAAACTATCTTGTCATCAGCAATCATGCTGGCATGGCCGATATTCCACTGCTTCTTGGCGCCATGAACCTCGACCTGCGCTTTATGGCAAAAGAGGAGCTTGGAAAAATACCATTATTGGGCCGGGCGCTCAGGCAGGCAGGCTACGTCATGATCAAACGGGGACAAAACCGGGCCGCACTGCAAAGCCTCTTTGCGGCAACAGAGGTACTGAAAAGCGGTCATTCGCTCCACATTTTCCCCGAGGGCACCCGCTCAGCAACCGGAGAACTCCTCCCCTTCAAGCGCGGAGCATTCCGCGTTGCTCGTAAAGGAGGCGCTCCCGTTCTTCCCGTCACCATCATCGGAAGCCATCTGATCACCCCGAAAAAGAGCCTGAAAATCAACAAGGGAACAATCAGAATCATCATCGACAAACCGATCCTGCCATCACAGTTCGACACGGTTGAAGAGCTTATGGGCGCCTGCTCCAAAGTGATCACAACCAATTTCAACCACTACCAGAACAACTAAATCTGGCGGTAAAGGTTCACCATCTCGATGGCCGTCATGGCGGCGTCAAAACCCTTGTTGCCCGCTTTGGTTCCTGCACGCTCTATGGCCTGCTCAAGATTTTCCGTGGTCAAAACACCAAAAGCAATCGGAATCATGGTGTCGAGGGCAACCTGGGCAATCCCTTTGGTCGCTTCAGCGGCAAGAACATCAAAATGGGGCGTGGAACCCCTGATAATGACACCAAGGGTGATAATGGCATCATACTTGCCACTGAGGGCAACCTTCTTGGCCACCATCGGCAGCTCAAATGCGCCTGGGCAACGATAGATGGCGATCTGCTCCTCCGATCCTCCATGACGGCGAATACAATCAACCGCACCCTCAACCAGCTTCTGCCCGATAAAATCGTTAAAACGTGCAACCACAAGCGCAAAACGGATATCTCCGGCGCTCAAAACTCCTTCAATCTCTTTCACCTGCATAACAAGTCTCTGTTTGAATTATTTTTACGAACGACAATAGCCGAGCATCCGCTCTACAAGATCAATAAGCACATGGCCAATCGTGATATGGCACTCCTGCACCCGGTCAGCAGAACCTGAATGGGGTACAATAATTTCAAGATCAGCCAAACCCTTCAGCTTGCCACCATCACCACCCAGCAACGCAAGCGTCTTCATCCCCTGCTGCTGCGCAAAGTCAAGCGCATTCACCACACTCTGGCTGTTCCCGCTGGTTGAAAAGCCCAGTAAAATATCCCCCTCCCGACCATAAGCCTCCACAAGACGAGCAAAAACGGCATCATAACCGAGGTCATTGGCCCCAGCCGTCAGGGCAGAGGTATCGGTAGAGAGTGCTATTGCCGGAAGTGCCGGACGCTCCACACTGCTGCGATAGCGGATCGTCAGCTCCGTTGCCAGATGCTGGGCATCAGCCGCACTGCCGCCATTGCCACAAAGCAACACCTTTCCGCCATCCTCAAAGGTACCGGCAATCATACGCGCCATGGCAACAATCACAGCACTGTTCTGCCGCGCAACCCTCTCCTTGAGCTGTGCGCTGTAGAGCATGGTATCGAGCACCACCTCCTCATAACGAGTACGATCAGTCAGCCCATCGGAACAGCCGCATTCATTGATCATAACAATAACTATTTAAACCTGTAACGAAATGTCTTACGGTAATATACTGGAAAAAGCCGATTTTCACTCCCCAGCACTCAAAAGCACACTCCCACCCTCTCTTAACATTCAAACCTCTGCATCCACAAAGATCCGCAGCTTCGATCAGTTGCCAGGCCGTTGCTTATTGCAAAAAGTGCAAAAAAAAACTCCGCCTCATGTTGAACATAAGGCGGAGCTAAAAAAACAGAGACGCCATACCTTAGTGGTACTGGGCACTCTCTTCCTTGACAAATTCAACGAGCAATTTCAGGTTTTCAGGATCCATATCGGGCAGAATGCCGTGGCCGAGATTGAAGACGTGGCCGGAATGTTCGGTATGCTGACCAAATGACTTCAAAATCTTGGAGGCTTCAGCCTTGATTCTTTCAGGAGTACCGTAGAGCACCGTTGGATCCAGGTTACCCTGCAGGGCTACACGGTCACCAAGTTCGGCACGAGCCTTACCGATGTCAATACCCCAACCCAGACCCATCGCCTCACAGCCGGTATCAGCGATATCAGAAAGAATGGTGTTGCAATCCTTTGAGAAGACAATAACCGGAGTGTCAGGATATTTTGCCTTGATGGCCTGAACCGTATCCTTGATGTAGGGAAGAGCGTATTCACGGTAGTCATCCTCGGAGAGTGCACTTGCCCATGAGTCAAAAATCTGGATGGCATCGGCACCAGCTTCGATCTGTTTCAGCACATAAGAGGTAATAACACCTGATATCTTGCTGAGCAGTGAATGAGCCATGGCTGGCTCACGGTACATCATCTTCTTGGCGTAGGCATAGTTTTTCGACCCGCCGCCTTCAACAGCATAAGTGAAAAGGGTCCATGCCGCACCGGTAAATCCGATAAGTGGTACACGGTTATCGAGTTCCCTCTTGGTCATTCTGAGCGCGTCCATCACATAGCCGAGCTTTTCATCGATGTCAGGCACAATCAGCTTGTCGATATCGGCCTGGGAGCGGATCGGCGGAGTGAGCTTGATCCCCTTTGACTCGATGATCTCGACATTCATACCCATGGCCTCATTGACCACAAGAATATCAGAAAAAATAATGGCAGCATCCACACCCATCAGTTCAACAGGCTGAATGGTCACCTCTGTTGCCAGTTCCGGGGTCTTGCAGAGGGTTAAAAAATCGGTTTTTTCTCTCACAGCACGGTACTCCGGTAAATAACGACCTGCCTGGCGCATCACCCAGATTGGGGTTCTGGAACATGGCTGGCGTTTTAGTGCCCGGAGAAAAAGATCATTTTTGAGCATGCAATGCAATAATTTGATGGGTTAACAAAACAAAAGGCCTGTCAGATCGTCCGGTAATTCCCCGGCTGAGAGCAAAGTAAAAGTGCAAAGTTACGCTTTTTCAGCCTTTTTTAAAACTTTCCTGAAAGATGGGCCACCAAAAAATTCGGCAACTCCACTCCCGGAACCATCGTCAGCAGACAATGTGCCGTTTGATACCAAGCTGTTTGGCGCTGTACCCGAGTGCAAGTCCAATCATTTCAGAAATATGAAAAACGGGAATGGAATTCTCAATACCAGCATTTTTAAGCGCCTTGGCCTGATAGCCATCAAGAGAGGTGTGGCAGAGCGGACAGGGTGTCACAATAAAATCAGCCTTCGACTCAATGGCCTCCTGAAGTGCCTCTGCCGCCACATTGAGTGACTCTTGCTCGGCAACCAGCAAGGTATGAAATCCGCAACAGCGATTTTTATGGGTATAGGGAATCGTTTGACCACCCAAAGCCTCAATCAACTGGTCAAGTGAAGTTGGGTCACGAGGATCGTCGTGACCAAGAACCGTTGATGGCCGGAGTATATGACATCCGTAAAAAGGGGCTATCCGATAGTTGTTCAGAGGCACCTTCACCTTCTCGCGGATGGTATCAAGCCCGACATCATCAACCAGTACCCATAGCAGATGGCGCACCTCGGAGGTGCCCCGGTATTCAAGCCCCTCCTTTTTCAAAATCTCATTGACCTCACGCTTCAATTCCGGCGTTTCATCAAGCTTTTTCTTTGCTGTACGGATCGTCATCAGACAAGTATTGCAGGAAACTATAAGGTCAAGACCCATCTTTTCGGCAAGTGCAATATTTCGTCCATTAACCAGCGCAAAATGTTTAGGACTGACATACTCAAGGTTACTCCCGCCACAGCAGGTACCCTCGTGGAGCTTGACAAGCTCAATTCCAAGATCTTTCTGCCAGAGTTCAATCGAACGATCCACCTCTTTGGTCATGGACTCATTGATACAGCTCAGGTAATATGCATATCGCTTCATAGAGCACTTCTCCCCTGTTATTTATTATGAGATTTGTGATCCTGCTTTACATGTTCGGTCATCTCCCTGAACATTGCCCTGAATATCTTTATCCCTTTGACCGATTTTACCAGCGGTGGTGGTGGTGGCGTACGGCGCTTCATGATCATCTTCATGGCCATCGGCAAAAGATTCTGCAGAGTCCAGACCACACCATTGGTGCGAATTGGAAGGGTCGCTTCAATCAGCTTGCCTTTCTTTTCAATATCCGTCATAAAAGCTTCCGCATGTTTGGAACCACTGGTATCGTTCTTTCCCCTGCTCTCGATGGCATCTTCACGCAGTCCATGAATGGCATCCATAATCGGAATACTTTTCACGCACGACTCCTGACAACGATAGCAGTGTGTACAGTCCCATACTCCATGATCCTTGACCAATTCGGCCAGACGCTGCTCATGCATGGAGTCACGACTGTCGACACTCATGCGGTACGATTTCAACAGCACGGCGGGAGAGACATACTCCTTGTTCGCCCTCAAGATGCTGCATTCGGAAACACAGGAGGCACAAAGAATACAGTCGGTCGCTTTGTCGTAGCGAAGGAACTCCTCTTCGGAAATCAAAAACTCCTTTTTGCCCATCTGGGCCTCAGGCATGGTTGAATCAACCCAGTTCGAGTAGTGCACCATCTTGCCGACAAGCGGATCCATATCGACAATAAGATCCTTTATGAGCGGCAGGTTGCGCAAAGGCTCAACCTTGATGACGCCCGGCTCACGACTTTTGGCGAGCACATCCCATACCTGGGTCGTACAGGCAAGCTGGGAGAGTCCGTTCACCCTCATGCCGCAAGAGCCACAGATTCCTGCCTGACAGAAGGCCCTGAAGCTCACCGAGCCATCAATATGCTCCTTGATATAATTCAACGACCTGAGCACCGTAACACCCCTCTCTACCGGGATGGTATAATCGTCAAAATAAGACTTGCTGTCGACCTGTGGATTAAAGCGGAAAACCCGGAAGGTAACCTCTTTGTTCCCCTCTTTATGCTGATCTGTTGACACCGTCATAAGCAAAATAGTTAATAAGTTCTTTCCTGGAGTTCATAACGTCCCATTGTTACCGGCTTTTCAGCAAGGGTGACGTTACCCTTGACCAGGGTAGCCAGTGTGTGCTTGTGCCAGTTCGCGTCATCGCGTACAGGAAAATCAATCCGGGTATGGGAGCCCCGGCTTTCCTGACGGGCATAGGCTCCGGCAGCAACAGTTTCAGCCAGATCCAGCATGTTTTTCAATTCAAGCACCTGCATGAGGTTGGTATTGAAAACATCACTGCTGTCAGAGATACGGACTTTTTTGAAGCGCTCCCTGAGCTCTGCAAGATCAGCAATCCCTTTTTGCAGCAGAGAGGACTCCCTGAAAATACCAACGTTGAGTGCCAGCGTCCTGCCAAGCTCTTCACGCAACTCACCATAGCGCTCATAACGACCGGAAGCGTGCATTCCACCCCTGATCTCTTCAAACTGTTCTGCAAGCTCTGCATCAGTTATCCTGCCCTGCGTAAATTTTCCTGCCTCTTCAGCCGCCGTGCGACCGGCAATACGACCAAAGACAAGAATATCAAGCAACGAATTTCCTCCGAGACGATTTGCTCCATGAACCGAAACACAGGCACACTCACCCGCAGCATAAACACCCTCCATGACCGTCCGGGTCTGGTTATCGGTATCAATCCCACCCATAGAGTAATGGGCGGTCGGCTTGACCGGAATCGGCTCTTCAATGGGGTCAACGCCCTCAAAATTCATCGCCATTTCGCGTATCTGGGGCAAACGCGATTTGATAAGATCCGCTCCAAGATGAGTGAGATCGAGATGGACATAAGTCCCGGCAGGGCTGTCGAACCCTCTTCCCTGGAGAATTTCCGTTTCAATCGAACGTGAAACCAGATCCCTCGGGCCAAGCTCCATCTTCTCTTTCGCATACCTTGCCATGAATCGCTCACCATCCTTGTTGACCAGGTAGCCACCCTCGCCCCTTGCCCCTTCAGTGACAAGCAGACCGCTCTTTCTCAAGCCTGTGGGATGAAACTGGACAAACTCCATATCTTTCATGGGTATACCTGCCCGATAGGCAATGGCCTGTCCGTCACCGGTATTGCCCGCAGCATTGCTTGAACGGTTCCAGTACATTTTGGCATAGCCGCCGGTAGCAAGAATCACCGTCCTGGCCGGGAACGCTTCAACCTTGCCCGTCTTCATATTCATGGCAATGAGCCCATTCGAGCGGCTTCCGCTGACCGAAAGGTTCAGTGCAAAATACTCATTGAAAAAAATCACCCCTTTTTTCAGACACTGTTCATAGAGCGTCTGCAGAATGGTATGACCGGTTTTATCTGAACAGTAGCAACAGCGTGGACGACCAGCTCCGCCGAAAGGCCTTTGTGCAATGGTGTTGTCCTCCATCCTTGACCACGGCGTCCCCATATTTTCAAGTTCACGGATGATTTTGGGCGCTTCAGAACAAAGCACATCAACAGCATCCTGATCAGCGAGGTAATCACTCCCCTTGATGGTATCAAAAATATGCATCTCAACCGTATCGTCCTTTGCCTTGTTACCAAGCGCAGCATTGGCACCGCCCTGGGCCGCAGAGGTATGTGAACGGTTAGGATAGACTTTGGAGAGAACGGCGATATTCAGTGCCGGATTGGTTTTCATTGCCTCCATGGCGGCATAGAGCCCGGCTCCGCCGCCCCCGACAATAACAATATCAAATGGTTTCATACGCTCAAATCTCCTTGTGAAGCTGTAGAATGGGCCTCACTGATTAAATGGAGGGGCACTGCAACCGACCGAAGCGCCCCGCTCATTGAAATTGGTCTTTCTGGTAGTACTGAGGAAAGCTGTACAAGAGACCCTGATTGCTACAGGGCTACATGATCATCATGAACAGGAAGCTCCTCAACCGCATGAAGCACATCCGTCATATTGAGGAGACCAAGAATTTTATTGTTTTCCATAACGGTGAGGCGCCTGATATTGCTCCGTTTCATCAGACGAAGGGCATACTTGATGCGGAGACTGGGATTAACACTGATGACAGGCTTGCTCATGATCTGAAACACGGGAGTATTCCATGGGTCACGGTGGACATCCTCGCCTGGATCAATCACCTTTTCAAGAATATCTTTCTCCGTCACAATACCATAACAATCGTCTTCGTTACGCGGTTCGACAATAAGACCGCTCTCCTTGCTTCGCTTCATGATCTGCAAGGCCTCGGCCACCGTACAACTCCCCTTGATTACGTGAAACTCTTTCTGCATAAGAGCAGATACCGGCAGCGTACGTAATGTTATAAGCTGATCCATAGTCATCAGGTTACTTAAGATTAAAAAAACAGATAACGCCCGTTTCTACATGTCTGGACAACAAAAAAAACAGGCCACCGAATTTAAGTCAGAAAGCAGAAAAAGAGAGGAACACCCGTCGTTACCCTTACAACTGGCGCAAGAAAGCAATTTATAAAAAAAAACAACATAATGACAAGAACATCACCCTTAAAAAGTGAATTTATACAATTCCGTGTATTTTTTTATAGGCTGCCCAATTCTCTTTCAAGGCAAGAAAAGCCTTGAAATCTTTCTGAATGAGGAATGGATTGGCTGCTCGCTCTGCACTGATGGAGGAGATTGGCGACAGGCCGTAATCGTGCCCTGGGTATACTTTTGTCTCTGGAGGAAGTAACATGAGTTTGCGGTGCAGAGAGTTGTATTCATCAAGCGCCTCCTCTTCAGTGCCAGTGCCCCCCACCTTTCCCGTAAAGAGGGTGTCACCGGTAAAAAGAGCATCGCCGACATGAATGCATAAAGAATCCCTCGTATGCCCGGGCGTATGGAGAATGCGGGCCACAAGAGAACCAAAAGGAAAGAGAGCCCCATCTTCTACGGGAATACCGGTCAGTTGGCAGGTATCACCGTAGAGCAGAGGGGAAAGAGCGGTCATCAGCCTGATGGCTTCATTGCCATTGGTGTGATCGTTATGGCCATGGGTTGAAAAGATGTAACGGATTACAAAACCCCGTTCAGCAGCAAACCGCACAATCACGGCTGGATTGTAAGATGCGTCAATGACAAGAGCATCCTTCGAAACCTCATCGGCGACAAGGTAACCGAAATTTCTGTCGCCGCCTGTACGAAACTGTTCAACAATCATGCGGTTTGCATTCTTTAAGGTTTTGCGGATTTCTTTTCAACAATATAATAGACAATCGGCACAACCACGAGCGTCAAAATGGTTGAAAGAACACCACCCCAAATCAGTGATATGGCAAGCCCCTGAAAAATCGGGTCAAAAAGCATGACAAGAGAGCCGATAACAACGGCGCCTGAAGTCAGAATAATCGGCTTTGTACGAACCGCAGCCGACTCTATGACCGCCCGCTTGAGATCAGCACCTTCCGCCCTGCGAATCTGGATAAAATCAATAAGCAGTACCGAGTTGCGTACCATAATGCCCGCCAGGGCAATCATGCCAATCATGCTGGTTGCGGTAAAAAAGGCGCCATGCACAAAATGGCCGGGAATAATGCCCACAAGGCTCAGCGGAATGGCAATCATCATAATCAGCGGAGTCTTGAACGACTGGAACCATCCGATAATCAAGAGATAAATAATGACAAGAACAACGGCAAAGGCGGTGCCAAGATCTCTGAAAACTTCAAAGGTAATCTGCCACTCGCCGTCCCATTTTATGGCCAGTTTCTCGTCCGAAGTGGGGCTGGCCGTATAGAGCGGGCTGACGCTGTATCCTCCCGGAACCTTGAGCTGCTCTATTTTTTTATCCATGTTGAGCATGGCATAGACCGGACTCTCCGTCGCTCCGGCAACATCTGCCGTCACATAAACAACCCTTCGGAGATCCTTGCGATAAATGCTCTTTTCCTGAATTTTTTCTTGAACCGTCACCAGCTCCGAAAGCGGAATCATCTCGCCAGCCCGCAGACGGGTTGTCAAGGTTCCCATACCCTGCGACTGCACAAAAAGAGTTGAAAGATCATGCAGGGAGGTCCTGTCCGACTGTGGCAGCCTTACCTGGATAGTGACCGGATCAAGCTCCTTGTCGGTATGCAGTACCCCGACATCCATGCCAGCAAGCGACATGCGCAGCGTCTGGGCAATCTGTTCCGCACTCACTCCGCGGAAAGCGGCACGCTCTTTGTTGACAACCAGATCATAGACCTTCTGGTCATCTTCAACCATCCAGTCCACATCAACCACACCTGGAGTCTCCTGAAAAACCTTTTTGACCTGCCTGGCAAGTGCAATCTGCTGCTCCTGTGAAGGGCCATAAATTTCAGCCACAAGAGTGGAAAGCACCGGAGGACCTGGAGGAATCTCAACAATTTTGGCATTGGCGTTGTACCGCTGGGCAATCTGCTGCACACCGGCCCTCACCTTTTTGGCAATGTCGTGACTCTGCGCCTTGCGCTCATCTTTGGGAACAAGGTTGACCTGGATATCGCCCATGTTTTTTGCCTGGCGCATGTAGTAATGACGCACAAGACCGTTAAAATTGATAGGCGCATTGATACCGACATAGTATTGATAACTGAGGACTTCAGGCACAGTTTTCAGATAGGCAGAAATCTCCTTGGTCACCCTTGCTGTCTGCTCAAGTGCTGTACCTTCAGGCATATCCACAATCACCTGAAACTCATTCTTGTTGTCAAAAGGAAGCATTTTCATCTGAACGGCCTTCATCGGCACCAACGCAATGGCACCAACAAGCATCAACCCTACCACCCCAAAAGCAATCCAACGCTTGAAACTGCTCTCAATAAAGGGAGAGAGAATCGTGTTGAAGAGTTTGTAATAGTTGGTTTTGGTAATGTCATACTCTTCATGATGCCCCTCCTCTGTTTTCAGAAGGCGGAATGCAAGCCAGGGCGTGGCAATCAGGGCAACAAGGAGCGAAAAAATCATGGCCAGCGAAGCGCCGATTGGCATCGGGCTCATGTAGGGCCCCATCAGACCTGAAACAAAAACCATCGGAAGCACCGCCGCTATAACCGTAAAGGTTGCCAGAATAGTCGGATTGCCCACCTCATTGATTGCCGTGATTGCCGCCTGCAGTCTTGGCTGCCGCTTCATGGCAAAGTGACGGTGAATATTCTCGGCAATAATGATTGAATCATCAACAACAATACCAGTCACAAAAATCAGCGCAAAAAGAGTCACCCTGTTGAGTGAATAATCGAGGAGATAGTAGATAAGCAGGGTGAGGGCGAAGGTAATCGGCACCGAGGCAAAAACAACAAGCGCCCCCCTCCATCCAAGAAAAAAGCCGACCACAATCGTTACTGCCACAACCGCCACAATGAGATGCTCAAGAAGGGTAAATACCTTGTCGGTTGCGGTTGCGCCGTAGTTCCTCGTTTCAGATACCGTCACATCAGCGGGAATAAAGCCTTTCTTGAGATTGTCAACCCTTGCGAGCACTTTGTCAGCAAGCTTTGAAGCATCACTTCCCTGCCGCTTGGCCACCGTCAAGGTCACCGCAGGATACTCTCCCGAGGCGGAACCGTTTGGAGCCGCAGCCGCATGGCCAAAAAAGTTGTAATTATTGACCTCTTCAGGCCCATCCACAACACTTGCAACATCGCGGAGGTAGACCGGCGAAGCGCCGTAGATACCTATTACAATATTGGCAACATCATCGGAGCTCTCAAGAAAACGTCCCGAACGAACAATGATCTCCTCGTTCATCTGCTTGAAATCACCGGCAGTCATCTGGGTGTTGGACAGTTGTACCTGACGGGCAATCTGCAAGGGGCTCACATTGAACTGCCTGAGTTTTTCCTTGTTGAGCACAATTTTTACCTGACGTTTCAATCCACCCTTTATCTCAACATCACCAATATTCTTGATTTTTTTCAGCTCATCAGCCACCCCGACAGCAGTTTTGCGAAGCTGAAAAGGATCCTTTGTCTTGCTCCAAAAGGTGAGATTAAGCACTGGGACATCATCAATAGAGACCTTTTTCATCAACGGGAACTGGACTCCCGGAGGCATCTTGTCCATATTTTTCATGAGGGTCGACCACAACTTGACCATGCTTTTCTCAGCATCCTCACCAACCTTGTAGCGTACAGTCACCACCGCAAAGTCAGGCATGGAGGTAGAATAGACATAATCGACTCCTGGAATTTCAGTCAAGGTACGTTCAACCGGCTTGGCAACCCGTAGCTCCACCTCGGCAGGAGTTGCACCCGGATAGGGAATATAAAGGTCAACCATCGGCACCACAATCTGGGGCTCCTCCTCTCTCGGCGTCATAAATGTCGCCATAATACCCACCAAAAGAGAGGCCACCATCAAGAGCGGCGTAATCTTCGAATTGATAAACTGTTTTGCAAGTTTACCGGCAATACCATCATTCATGAGTTTGATCCTCCGCGGTCACACTTTTTATTACCGTTACACCTTCAACAAGCGAAGGACTATAGACTCCCACCACAAGTTCCCCTTTATCCAGCCCGCCAAGAACAACAAGATCGCCCTGCATGGTGCGTCCTGTACTTATCCACCGAACAGTGAGGCGGTTATCAGCCCCTGCAACAAAAACAGCGGTAAGCTCCCCTTTACGAAAAATTGCAGATGCTGGCACCACCAGCACCTCATCTCCCCCTGCCTCAACCGCACTGCGAACGGCAACAACACTCACGACAGCAACAAGAGCCTTGCTCCGGCTTTTTATCGACTCCGGATCATGGTTGCCACACCCTGCAATAAACAGGGGAATGGCAACCAGAAGGGTGAGAAATTTCTTTTTTATATCCACACTCATAGAATTATTCTGCTTCAGTTAAAAAGACCTCTCAGTTACCACGGTAATAATCAAGCTCACTTCTCGACACACAATAATCATAGAATGCCTGGTTCAGCCTCATTTTTGAGTAGGTATAGGCCTGCTCCCTCATCAAAAGCTCAAAGGTCATCGCCATCCCGGTCTTGAACTGCTCACCTATAAAATCAAGGCTTACCTTTGCCTCCTCAAGAGATTTGCGGGCAACAGCAATTCTTGCTTTGGCAGTTTTCAACGACCTGAGCGACCGACTCACCTCAGCCAGACTGTTGCTCTTTGCCGCCTCATAGTTGTACATCGCCTCACGCGTCTGGGCCTTGGCCTCCTGGGTACGACCCGCCGTTGCCATACCATCATAAATATTCCACTGCATATTCATCCCGATCGCCCAACTGGAACCACCTCCGAAAACATTGTTACTGTGCAGGTTCGTCTGCATAAAGGCGTTCAGGCGCGGAAGCGTGGAAGCATGAACCATCTCTTCCTGACTTGCTGCAACCTGCCGAAAAGTTTCGAGAGCCTTCAGATCTGCCCGATTATCGAGCATGTAGTGTTCATTTCCATCTGGCAACACGTTATCAACAACAAAATCACCAGTCGGCACAATGCTCACTCCCGCTTCAAGATTCAGCAGCACAGCAAGAACTTCCGTGCCATTTTTTATCTCGTCGTGCAGCAGAAGCTTCTGCTCCTGAAGCTCAGCAAGCCTCACATCGGTCGAAAGCTTGTCAGATTTTGTCAGCAACCCGGCACGATACCCCTTGGCAGCATC
>CAIXCO010000333.1 GCA_903917955.1 uncultured Chlorobiaceae bacterium
CCGCCCTTATGTGAATGCTGACGGAAAGAAATTTCAGAAAAGTCTGGACACTTGCCTTGGCTGTCACAGCAGCAACACCTATTTCTGCATAAGCTGCCATCAGTATGCCAATGCAAAGCCGACTTGCTGGAATTGTCATCTATCGCCTTTAGATAAACCGCAATGAACGAAGAGAGAAGAGAATTTATAAAGAAAACCAGCATTGGATTTCTCGCAGGCATTGGAGCTTCTTCAGGGCTTTTTCTGAACTTTCTGATGGAAAAGACGGATGCCTCCCTCTGGGCCGACAAAAGTGTTGCCGGTACCATCCGTTGGGGTATGCTGATTGATATGCGAAAGTGCATTGAAGGATGTCAAAAGTGTGTTGACGCATGTCGTCTTGCTCACAATGTGCCCGATTTTGGCCACTCAAGCCGCCAGATCGAATGGCTGCAGAAAAACCCTTACAGTGAAGTTTTTTCGACTTCAGGCCAGGATTTTATAAGTACAGAGAGAACAAAAAAATCTGTTCCCTCCCTTTGCAACCACTGCGCCGCTCCCTCCTGTGTCCGGGCATGTCCCACCCAGGCTGCATTCAAGCGTCCGGATGGCATTGTTGCTCTCGATTATCACCGTTGCACTGGCTGCCGCACCTGTATGGCATCGTGCCCTTATGGAGCAATCAGCTTTAACTGGAGCGAGCCGAGGCCAGCCATCAAGGCACTTAACGACTCCTATCCCACCAGGGAGAAGGGGGTGGTCGAAAAGTGCAACTTCTGTTCCGAACGTCTTTTGAAGGGCAAGCTTCCAGCCTGTGTTGAAGCATGTCCAGAAACAACGTTAACTTTCGGGGACCTGAATGATCCCAAATCCGCGATTCGTCTGCTTCTTGAAAAGAACCAGACTATGCAAAGAAAACCTGAGTTGGGAACACTCCCTTCAGTTTTTTACATCATCTAATGACTTCCCATGATTGAGAATGCCCTGAAAGGAAATCGATCCTACTGGATCTGGATAACACTCCTCCTGCTGCTCATTGTCTCTGGCATTTCCGCCTATTCCGGGCAACTGCGCCTCGGTCTCTCTGTCACAGGGCAGAGTAATGCTCTCCCGTGGGGTCTATTGACCATGCAATTTACCTTCATGGCCTCTGCAGCAGCATCGACCCTTCTTGTCGTGCTGCCCTTCTCTCTTCATGACTACAAGCCATTCAACAACATTGTTCTCATTGCCCAGTTTCTGGGAGCTTCAGCCTCAGCCATCGCTTTTCTCTCCCTTGTGCTTGACATGGGCAAGCCGCAACTCATCCTTGATCTTTTGCGCTATGCAACCCCCTACTCGCTCTATTCATGGGCTTATTTCCTGTTGACCGGTTATTTGCTCATCAATCTCATCACGGGTTGGGCCTCTCTTGGTGCTGAACGAAAGGGTGTTCCGGCTCCCGCCTGGATCAAACCGCTCATCTACCTCTCCATTCCGTGGGCGATCACTCTTCCTGTTGTTACAGGATTGATCTATGCCTCTTTTTCCGCCAACTACTTGATTGCTTCGCTGCTTGCGCTCCGTCTTCTTGCATCTGCGTTTGCCGGTGGGACAGCGCTGTTGCTGCTGATCATACTCATCATGAAAAGAGCCGCAGGCTTTGATGCAGGCAGGGATGTCACCGAAAAACTTGTCATGCTTCTCATCTATGCCGCCACCTTTACCTTTATGCTGGTTGGTGTGGAGTGTTTTGCCTCATTGTCTGGCAATGGCTCTCTTCTTCAATACAAGAACTTGATGGTTTCGTTGACGTGGTCATCGCTTCTTTTGGGTATAGCTTCGCTCACGGTTTTTTTTGTGCCAGCATGGAAAAGCTCTCTTCGTCATCTTACTATTGGTTCCGCCGGAGTGGTTTTCTCCATCTTCGCTGAAAAGGGAGCAGCCCTGCTCTCTTTGTCGAAAGGGGGGATTGTTGCCTATACCCCGACCATGACCGAACTCTCCATGGTGCTCGGAGTTCTGGCGCTTGGCACACTCTTTCTCACCATACTTCTCAAGGCAGTTCTTGCCGTAAAAAGAGCGGGTTAGTTGCAAGCTATGCATCAATTGGTTGTCTTAATTCCCCTTTTTAACGCAGTATGACCACCC
>CAIXCO010000334.1 GCA_903917955.1 uncultured Chlorobiaceae bacterium
TGAGTTATCGCGCTGGTGAAGTCCGATGCTTGGTTCGTCGAGAACGTAGAGAACGCCGCTGAGCTGTGAACCGAGCTGTGAGGCAAGGCGTATGCGTTGCGCTTCGCCTCCGGAGAGTGTCTGCGAACTGCGGTCTAAAGAAAGGTAGCTCAAGCCAACGTTGAGGAGAAATTCAAGTCGTTTGATGATTTCGTGCAGCACCGGTGTGGCCACAAGCCTCTCTTTTGCGGTCAAATTATCGGGCAGTGCGGTGAAAAAAGCCAGCGATTCCGGCAGTGGCATCCCTTCGCATTCGGCAATGTTGAGCTCGTTTATTTTGACCAGCAGGCTCTCTTTTCGCAGTCGAGCCCCTTTGCATGAGGGGCAGGGCTGGCGGAGCATGTAGTTTTCGGCCCACTCGCGTATTTTGGCGGAGCTGGCATTTTTGAGGATCTCCTCGACGTAGGGCACTGCTCCGGCAAAGGGTTGCGGGTAGAGGGTGTCGTGGCCAGAGTAGCTGTAGCTGACGTCAAAGGTTCGGCTGCCGGAGCCTTCGATCAAAATTTTCATCGCCTCTTTTGGAATGGCGGAAATCGGGGTATCGAGGGTAAAGTTGAACTCTCTGGCGATAGCCCTGATTACCTGCCAGAGGTTCCGTTTCCCTGATTTGCCGAAGGGATCGAGCCCGCCATCGTTAAGCGAGAGCGTCTCGTCGGGAAGCATCAGCTCTCCTGAAAGCTGCATAAGTTCGCCAAGGCCGTTGCACTCGGGACATGCGCCGTAGGGGGAGTTGAAGCTGAAATGGTTAGGCGCGAGTTTATCGACCGGTACGGAGCCGTCTGAATAGGCGTAGCGTGTGCTGAAGGTGAGCTCTTTCTGCTCGCTCTCCGAAGGGTCGCAAATCACCGTCGATTTATGTTCCGACATGGTAATGGCCATGCTGACGGCATCTCTGAGGCGCTCTTCGCACTCAGGGTCAATTACCAGCCGGTCAACAACAAGCTCGATGGAGTGGCTTTTATAGCGCTCAATCTGCATATCTTTCTCCATCTCCCGGTATTTGCCGTCGATGCGCACCCGGAGAAACCCTTTGAGGAGAAGTCGTTCAAAAAGTTCGCGGTAGTGCCCTTTGCGTCCGGTAACAAGCGGGGAGAGGATTTGTACCTTTGTGCCGTGTGGCAGGGCAAGCAGGGTTTCGCAGATAGCCTCTTCGCTCTGCTGCTGAAGCACGGCACCGGTGACGGGGTCGTAGCGTCGTCCAGCCTTGGCGTAGAGGAGCCGGATAAAGTCGTGGATTTCCGTAATGGTGCCCACCGTTGAGCGGGGCGAGCGGTTGGTGCTCTTCTGGTCGATAGAGATCACCGGTGAGAGCCCTTCGATGAAATCGACGTCGGGGCGCTCGATGCTGCCAATATATTGCCTTGCGTAGGGTGAGAGCGTCTCCATAAAGCGGCGCTGTCCTTCGGCATAGATGGTGTCGAAAGCGAGGCTCGATTTGCCCGATCCCGAAAGGCCGGTGATGACAACAAATTTGTTGCGAGGAATATCAAGAGAGATGTTCTTGAGGTTGTGGACTCTTGCTCCCCTGATGTTGATATGGCTGAATTCCATTGGTCTGTTTGTGCCTTTGTTTTCTCTGCGCTCTGGCAACCGGTGTTGACCGTCCGATGCCTTGCATAACGCTGTGCTGAAGTTACTGTTTCGTTGCCGGAACATTCAATATGGAAATTATTTTTCGGAAGTGAGCCGAAAAAGGTAAAGCGAGTTGAGATAGAGTGTTTTTCAAGCAATGAAAAAA
>CAIXCO010000335.1 GCA_903917955.1 uncultured Chlorobiaceae bacterium
AGGGTCTCTAAGCTGCAACCAGAAAAAAAGACGTTCAGCATCCACCTGCAAAAGCCTGACACAGCCATGTGAGGCTGGACGACCAGGAAGCGACTGCTGATGCATGAAGTACCCTTTATAATAATTTATTGAAAACGGCATAGGGGCATTCTCATACTTCAAAGAGCGCCTGAAACGCTCCTTATAGTTGACAAAAAACTTTCCAGGAGGTGTGGCTCTCTCTTTTCTGCCGGAGGAGACCGGACCCCAAAAAATAAGTTTCCCCTCCTCGTAGGCTCCAAAATATTGTGCTTCAAGAAAAATCCTGATCTCACGCCCCCCCCTGCTGTCGGTGAGAGTTGCCGGAACAGGAGAGTAAAGCATCGCCTTGTTGACATCAACAGGCACAAGCACCTCTTTTCCCAACGGGAAATGACGTTCGTCAAGCCGGTTCACTTTCAGAAAGATAATCCGGGCTGTGGAGTCGGAGTTACATATTTTTGCAAGCGTTTCGCCTTTTTTGAGAGTTCTCTTGACAAAACCTTCGGGGATTGCTGGCTTGCTGGCTGCAGATGAATCTACCGCTTTAAGAGAGGTCGCTGACGGAATTTCAGCAGCATAGACCGCCAATGAAAAGGCCAGGAGAAACAAAACTGCAACGTGGCTGATAACTTTTTTTGCTGATAGCATCGTATTCATTCACTTCGCTTTCGCCGAAATATTATTTTTATTACAAAATAAATAGTTACCGGCGTTTACCGGCTACAGGAGCAGCTTACTTGAACAACAAAATAACACTTCGAAAGAGATTATGATAGAACAATCGAAAATTTGTCCCGCAAGCGCCATCACACCGCCCTCGGCCAATAGAATATGTTTTTAAAAATCAATAAAGGTCGAAAGGATAGCATCCGTTGAGGCAAGGATCGCAACTGCATCGGGGATAGCGTGGTATTTGAGCAGGAACCTTGATTATTTTTATGGGTTAGGGAACTGGGGAGTACAACGAAAAAAAGGCACTACACCGTGCTTAGTGTACTGCCTTTTTTTCGTGCTCCGCGGGCAGGACTCGAACCTGCAACCCTGCGATTAACAGTCGCATGCTCTACCATTGAGCTACCACGGAATCTCTATCAGCATCACAACATCTCGCTGATGGGGTGTTAATATACACCGGTTTTTTGAAAATGCAAATCCCAACAGGCTTTTTTTGTGCATTTTGTTCAAAGTTGTGCCACAAGCGCTTTTCATTTTCCATAATAATTTTTGTACATTGGTTCTCTTTTACTGAAAAGATGGTCTATGCATAAAGATAAATCGCTGATAGAGATTGGACTGGGTGCTCTTGCGGAGGGTACCAATGAGTTCAATTTCACCTGTAAAGCTGCTGATTTCAAGGGACGGCAGTTGGCTGAAGCCGGTTTTACAGGGAAGATAGAGGTCAATGTTGTTGCTGAAAAAAGTGACGATGAGGTAACCCTCACCATCAACACTTCGGCTGTGGCCGAATTTACCTGCGACATCTGTCTTGCGCCGGTAGCAATAAAGCTGAAAGGGACGCTCGTACTCTCCTATCTCTTTGATGCTGAAGCTGATAACGGTGGAAATGAGGAGTACATTCGCCTCGACAGAAACACTGACTCTATCGACATTACAGGAGAAGTTTGCGAAACACTGTTGCTCTCGTTGCCTATGAAGGTAACCTGTACGAATAACCCTGATTGCAAGCTTTACGGCAGCCAGGAAAGCATGGAAAAAAATGAGGAGCCCCAGCCTGGCAACGTAACGCCGTGGCAGGAGTCTCTTGAAAAACTGAAAGACAAGTAT
>CAIXCO010000336.1 GCA_903917955.1 uncultured Chlorobiaceae bacterium
CGCAAGCTCTATGCTGACAGCAAGGGCGAGAACATTGTTCACGGCTCTGATTCTGAAGAGAATGCTGCCATTGAGGCTGGATTTTTCTTCTCGGCTGAAGAGGTTGTCAGAAGCAACTGATTCACTGGAATCCCCCGGAAAACAAAAAAGCGACCCCGCAAGGTCGCTTTTTTTGTTGCTACAACAGGGAATATTATGGTGCCTCCTCTCCGCCTGAAGGGTGTTCCCCTTTTATATCCGACAGATAGTCGCTGAAGGTCTCTCCATACATCTCCCAGATGGTCATGAAGAGCGCCGCGACAATGGGTCCGAGAATAAAGCCGAACAGCCCGAACAGCCCGATGCCGCCAAGTGTGCCAAAAAAAATAAGCAGCTCGTGCATCTGTGTGTCACGCCCGACAAGGATGGGGCGGATGATGTTGTCGATCTGGCCAACAACAATACTGCAGAAGAGCAGAACCCCGATGGCCTGGGGATACTGCCCTGTAGCGGCAAGATAGATGACTGCCGGAACCCAGACCAGAGGAGGACCAAGAACAGGCACAATCGAAATGATCGACATGACGGTGCCCCAAAAGATGGCACTCTCAATACCGGCAAAATGAAGGGAAAGACCGGCAAGAGAGCCCTGCACAATACCAACCACCATACTCCCTTTGATCGTCGCCCTGCTTACCGAAATAAACTTGTCGAGCAGTCGATTCTGGTCTGTTTGCGTCAGGGGAAGATAGGAGAGAAGTTTTGCAAGGAGTTGCTTGCCGTCCCGCAAAAAAAAGAACATGGTGTAGAGAAAGAGGAAGAAAAGAAAGAGGTCGCTGACGGCTGAATAGGTAACCGAGGAGATGGTATTGAAAAGCATGGCGCCGGTGCTGCTGGCCAGCTCTCCTGCTTTCTGAATAATATCCGAGCGATAGAGTTCAAGTTCGGGATAAAAAGAGAGGGAGCGAAGCTGCTGGTCGAATGCACCAGGCTCCACGATCTGCTGCTGCACCCAGGGCACGGCAATGCGGCTTATCCTGATTGCCTGCCGGGCAACAACTCCGAGAAGGGCTGCAAGGGGAAGAAAGACAATGAAAAGCAGCGTGCCGATGGTCATGGTGGCGCTCAGGCTTTTATGACCCTTGAACCAGCGCTCAAAACGGTTGAAAACCGGCATGGAGAGGGCTGAAAAAAGAGCTGCAAGCACAATTGCCATGAGGAAATAACGGATCATGGCAATAAAAATGGCAGAGATCACGAGAAGAAGAACAAGAAGGATAACCCGGTTTGTTTTGATGCTGTTCATGATCGGTTAATTTATGAGCCTGAAAGAGCCTTACAACCACTCCGTACACTCCCCTTCAAGGAGCTGGGTACGAACATAGGCGACTGCAAAAATCGCGGCGGTTTCGGCCCTGAGAATCGTTTTTCCCAGAGAGATGTCGCCAAAACCGGCACTGCGGGCCTCCCCGATTTCAGCGGTGGTGAAGCCGCCTTCGCCGCCAATCAGAAAAAGAATTTTTTTGCCGGAACAGTGCACCCTGGGCGCCTCCGCTGAAAGCTCGTAGGGAATCAGCTTGAGATCGAAACCCTGAAGCGCAAGAGCCTTTTTGAACGGGAGTGGTTCACTTATCTCGGGCAGGTAGTACCGTTTTGACTGCCGGGCCGCCGAGAGCATGATGGTTCGCCACCGTTTGAGCTTGGCCTGCACTTTTTCGCTTGATGGCTGGGAGAGTGTCCGGGCAGTAATCATGGGGATGATGGCCGTTACTCCAAGCTCGGTGGCCTTTTCCAGAAAGAGGTCGAAGCGTTGTGGTGCCTTGAGCAGGGAGAGAGCAACGCTCACCTCTGTTGTTGGCCGCTCAACCCGGCTGTGGGTCAGAATATCACACCCCAAGGCGGCTTTGCCAATCTCCGTTATTCTGGCCTCGCAGCGCAAACCCTTGCCATCGGTGACAAGAATCTCTTCTCCTGTTTTTTTCCTCAGCACCCGCACAAGATGATGAAACTCATCACCTTCTATAAAAAGTTTCCCGCTCTCAAGAGCAATATTATCGGTTGAGGTATAAAAGAGTTCCATAGAGTGTTCACTCCTTGATGGCTAAAGCTACAGCGGCAAGAGAGATTTTTTTGACCCCTGCCTGGCGCAGGGCCGATGCGGCTGCCGCCAGGGTTGCTCCAGTGGTAATAACATCATCAACCAGGAGCAGATGACGCCCGGCCACACCTTTTGCAACCTGAAAGGCGCCCTCAATATTTTTTTTCCGTTCCTGGGCAGAGAGTCCAGTCTGCGATACCGTGTACCGTTTTCTGGCCAGCAGCTCCCTCCGCAAGGGTTTTCGTAGCGATTGGGCGATGCCTTCAGCAATTTTTTCGGACTGGTTATAAGAGCGCTCAATTTTTTTCAACGGGTGGAGCGGAACTGGCACAATGCACTCGATATCGTCTACCCCCCCTTCGCTCACCATCCACTCGCCCAATTGACGGCCAAAACTTTTTCCAAGAGTGAAAAGCCCCTCATACTTCATGGAGTGAAGTACCTGCTGCAGCGGGCTCTTTCGGTGAAACTGGTAGCGACACCAACCTCGCTCAAAAGGGAAACTTTCACCAAAATGGGAGACAATGGTACTGCGCAATAGCTCTTCTGCCGCCTGCGGGCTGCCGAAGGGATCAAATTGAGCCCGGCAGGCGCTGCAGCAGTGCTCTTCGCCTGGAAGAAGCAGTTTGCGACAGAGCAGACAAACATGGGGAAAGAGGAGATGCAGCAGGTGTTCTCTCATGGATGACACTCGTTATGGTTCGCCAAAACAGAGGGCCGCTGCGCCATAAATTCCCGCCTGGTTGCCAAGAAGTGCCGGTACCAGTTCAAGCCCTTCATGCATAGAGGGAAGAGTGGAGCAACGAAGCTGATCGAGGGCTGGAACAAAAATGAGCTCTCCTGCTGCCGCAATTCCTCCGCCGATCACAAATTTTCTGATATCCATCAATGCTGCGACGTTGGCAAGCCCCACGCCAAGAATTGAACCAACTCTCTTCCAAACGGCAAGAGAGAGTTCATCGCCCTGAAGTGCGGCACGTTCAAGATGGAGCGGTGAAAGCGTGGTAAAGTCATTGTCGCACAGTTTGCCAAGAATGGAGGCGGAAGGAGTTGCCGCAATCATCCCAAGTGCAAGATCGACAATCCCTTTTTTGCCAATAAAACTTTCAAGAGTGCCACGGATTGAGGCATGAAGATTTGGCCCGTCAAAATCAATGATCATGAA
>CAIXCO010000337.1 GCA_903917955.1 uncultured Chlorobiaceae bacterium
CACCACCTGGCGCCTTGCAGCCATGAACCTCGCCATTCGCGGCTACGACTACAACCTCGGCAAAGAGCCTGCCGACTCCTTTACCCGCGACCAGCACCCCGACCTCCGCGCCGACTTCATCATGGCCAATCCACCCTTCAATATTTCCGACTGGTGGCACCAGAGTCTTGAAGGCGATCCCCGATGGATGTATGGCACGCCGCCGCAAGGCAACGCCAACTACGCCTGGCTGCAGCACATTCTCTTAAATGGTCGAGCCGGTATTGTACTCGCCAACGGCTCCATGTCTTCCAGCCAGAACTCCGAAGGCGATATCCGCCGGAGCATGGTCGAAGCCGACAAGGTTGAACTGATGATTGCCCTGCCCGGCCAGCTCTTTTTCAACACCCAGATTCCTGCCTGCCTCTGGTTCCTTGTCAAACAGAAACACAGGCGAAAAGGAGAGGTGCTCTTTATTGACGCCCGCAAACTCGGCACCATGAAAAGCCGGGTGCAGATTGAGTTTCTTGATGCCGATATCCAGAGAATCGCCGACACCGTCCATGCCTGGCGAAGCGACGGCGAAACCGGTGCCGACTATGCCGACATTGCGGGTTTCTGTCGCAGCGTCACGCTTGACGAAATTGCCAGCCACGGCCATGTGCTCACGCCGGGCCGCTACGTCGGCGCTGAAGCGGTCGAAGATGACGACGAAGCCTTTGCCGAAAAGATGCTGAAGCTCACCGAAACCCTTGGCGAACAGATGTCGAAAGGAGCGGAGCTGGATCAGTTGATCCGCCAGAAGCTTGGAGGGCTTGGGTATGAGTTCTGAAAGGAGTGAGCCGATGAGGGAGAGCGAGAGTGTCGAACTCAAGAAAAGTCTTGCAGAATTGAAGCAAGGGCTGATTTCGATGGTTGCAATCCTCAATAAACTCGGTGCCGGTGAACTTTGGTTTGGTGTGGCGCCGAACGGAAGTGTTGTTGGCCTTGATGCTAACGAAAAGAGCCTGCGTGACGTGTCGCAGACTATCGGGTCGCATATTGAACCACGAATTTACCCGCATATTGAGCTTGTCCAACTTGGCGGAAAGAGCTGCCTGCACATCACCTTCAGCGGGCAGGAGATGCCATATTTCGCTTATGGTCGAACCTACATGCGAGTCGCTGATGAAGATCGCCAGCTCACTACCCGCGAACTTGAAAAGCTCATTCTCCATAAGCACAAGGAGGCCATGCGCTGGGATAACGAACCTTGCGACGCACTTTCTCTCAATGGGCTTGATACCGCAAAAATCAGGCGCTTTGTTGAGCGTGCCGGGCTGACCTGGGATACCGCTGAAAATGCTCTCGACAAGCTTGGCCTTCGGCAGAACGGAAAACTGCTCAATGCCGCAAAACTCTTTTTTTCCACCGAGCCGCCTCTTCAATTGCGCTGCGCTGTCTTTGCAACAACCAGCAGCTCCACCATTATTGACCGTCACGACTTTGACGGCGACATTCTCGAACTGATTGAGGAGGCGCAAAAATACATTCTCAAAAACATTCACATCGGTATGCGTCTCGAAGGTCTCTACCGTGTTGATGTGCCAGAAATCTCCATGGCCGCATTGCGAGAAGCGATCATCAACGCATTTTGCCACCGCGACTATCGCGACCCTGATTACATCCATGTTGCCATCTTCAAAAACCGTGTCGAGATACGTAACCCCGGTGGCTTGTACGATGGTCTGACCATGGAAGAGATGCGTCAGGGCAACGTATCACGCCGCCGTAACCCGCTGATTGCCGATCTCTTCCGCCGCATCCAGATGGTTGAGGGATGGGGGCGTGGAATGCCGCTTATTTTTGAAAATGCACCGAGCGTGCAGTTTCGCCAGATTGCCGGTTTGTTCATCGCCAGTTTTGAAAGGCCCTCTTTTGTTGAGGAGGCAAGCCAGGAAACTGTCGATAAGAGTGCTGAGACTACAGGAAAGACTACAGGAAAGACTACAGGAAAGGCCGGTTTGTTACTGGAACAGGTTCGCCGGAATCCACAAATCACCACTCCCGAACTGGCAGTTTTGCTTGGTCTGACTGAGGACGGCGTCAACTATCATCTGCGCAAGCTGCAAAAGGATGGGTTGCTCAAGCGAACAGGCGGTAGAAAGAGCGGATACTGGGAAGTACTTGATGTCAATAAACAAAGCAACCAAATTGAATAAATGATCCATAGCGCTATTCACGATAATTGGGATCGCGTTCAAATAATGCATTCCATGGCCTACGATTATTATTGCGAAACAAAGGACAGTGAATTAAGACAAGGCATGGGATCAAGTTCCTGTGAAGATTCATTCGCATTTAACGCTTTCGTCTTCGAGACAATGAGAAAAGAAGCATGTCTTGTTGAGGCTATAATGGTTTGGTCTGTGATTGCGATTGAAACATTAATTAATCATGTCTTAGCAGAAGTGTCGCCTGATGAGTTATCCGCTAAAAACGCTATTGAGTATCCAGACAAACGCATTGATAAGCGTTACAAAAAATGTCATGATTTAGTGAAAAAGCTTATCATTCTCAATGATGGTAAAGAAATTAACGATGAGATATTGTTGGTGGCGGAAAATTTGTCAGAAAATCGAAATGCTATAGTGCATGATAAGCCGTTTGAACTAAATGATTATGGTGATGGCGAGGTTAAAATAATAAACTATAGTTTGAGAGAAAACGAGAAAAAATATTCAAATAAATATGAAGATCTGAAAATCTTTTTTAAGGATTGCGATAAGATAAAAGATTATATTTTTTCTGCATCTGATTTGAATGGTAAATTATGCAGTTATTCGCAATGTGTTGATTTTAGTTTTTCTTCACTGATAATTGGATGAGATTTTTGTTGGGCATCAGGTGTTTGGTTTATCAATAATTCTGCAAAAGAAACGGGTAGAGTGATATGAGTTCTGAATGGAATAAAATTTTACTTGCAGATATTCTTGAAACTGTTAACACAGGATTAGATGCGATCAGAAGAGCCCCTATCGTCGAACAGAACACAGGGATAAAGTGCTTACGAATTCAAGATATATCACAGTCGAAGAGTTACTTGAAATGGGGGAATACTGAAACCAACCAGCGAGACTATGATAAATATCAGTTAAAAAAGAATGATATCATTATGGCTCGTACCTGCTCTCCAGGTATTTGTTTGCTTGTCAAGCAAGATGTTGCAGCAGTTTTCAATAATGGACTTGCACGTATAAGAGTTAAAAGTGGAATAGTTGATCCTGATTTTCTGCATTATGTATTTAAATCAAAAGATTTTATTGAATACATATATGGAATTTCACATGGCACCTCCGTCCAGTTAAATATGAAGGTGGGTGATCTTACAAGGTATCGATTTTTATTACCACAGTATTCTGTACAGCTTTACATAGCAAAGATTTTGGTTGCACTCGACGACCGCATAGCCCTGCTCCGCGAAACCAACGCCACACTTGAAGCCATTGCTCAGGCACTTTTCAAATCATGGTTTGTTGATTTCGATCCCGTTCGAGCCAAACAGGATGGCCGGGAACCCGAAGGCATGGATGCCGACACCGCAGCACTTTTCCCTGACAGCTTCGAAGAGTCGGAACTGGGGTTGGTGCCGAAGGGTTGGAAATGGTCAACAGTTCACAAGTCATTCAATCTTACAATGGGGCAATCACCACCGGGAAATACCTATAATTCGTTTGGTGATGGTCTTCCATTCTATCAAGGGAGAACTGATTTTGGATACCGCTTTCCTGCAAAGCGAATTTTCTGTAACGCGCCAACCCGTTTAGCAGAACCTGGCGATACTTTGGTAAGTGTCAGAGCACCTGTTGGGGATGTTAATATTGCACTGGAAAAATGCTGTCTTGGACGAGGTGTTGCCGGAGTCCGGCAATTGGATGGTCATCACAGTTATGTATTTTATTCGATGCGCAATCTTTGTGCCTACTTTGAACATTTTGACGGAGAAGGCACGGTTTTTGGCTCGATTAATAAAATAGATTTTCAAGGGTTACCTGTAATCAGTCCTCATCAGGAAGTGTTAGATTCTTTTGATTCAGTTGTTTCGCCACTCGATAGTCAGATCGCAAATAACGAAAGATGTTTACAAACCCTCACATCGATTCGTGACACCTTGCTCCCGCGCCTGATCTCCGGTCAGCTTCGCCTCCCGGAAGCAGAGGCTATCATCGGGGAGGCGATAGCATGATACCTTTTCGGCATTGCCCGTATGGTCAATTTGGTCAGCAGCCTGCTGGCCAATTACCTTGGCTGATCCCATTCATTATTTCTGGTCAGTTACGCCTGCCGGAAGCAGAAGAGATTATCGAGGAGGTTTCGGCATGAGTTACGAGCCGCCCTATACTATCACCCCGCAGATCATGCAGCGGGTGGCGGAGATTGTTGAGCTGGTCACTCGCTGGTCGATGCCGGAAAATGATGCAATGGCGCCATAAAGCATAAAAACGTCGGAGAAGGTGTCGGAGAAAACGTCGGAGAAAATCATCAATGCTCTTGAGATGTAGTAAAGTGATGGTTATATTGAGTGCTGAAAAAGGAGCTGAATTCAGCTCTGAATTAAGATCACTACTATTATGAAAAACATCCAGATAGCAAACGATATTATACCGCTGGGTGAGTTTAAGACGGGTCTCTCCGCCTGCATGAAAAAGGTTCAGGCAACAGGCCATCCTCTGATTATTACCCAGAACGGCAGACCCGCCGGTGTCTTACTTTCACCTGTCGAGTATGATAACCTGGTGTACCGCAAACAATTTATCGAATCGGTTGAGCAAGGTCTGGCGGCGGCAGAATCCGGAAAAGTGTACAGCACTGAAGAAGTCAGGAAGATCTTTGCAAAGCTTTATCCATGAAAGTGTAAACTATCGAAGCATCTATGACCGAAGATCAACTTGAGCGTGAGGCCCTTGGCTGGCTGCAGGAGGTTGGCTATGCTCACCGTTTCGGCCCCGATATTGCACCGGACGGCGCGGTGCCAGAGCGGAGTAATTATACGCAGGTGCTGCTTGCCGGGAGATTGCGTGACGCCATCAACCGCCTGAACCCGTTGGTGCCTTTGGCTGCTCGTGAGGATGCCTTGCATCAGATACTCAATCTTGATACTCCGGTTCTGCTTGCAGCCAACCGTGCATTTCATCATCTCCTGATCAACGGGGTGCCGGTCGAATATCAGAAAAATGGTGAGACCCGTGGCGACTTTGTCCGGTTGATCGACTTTGAAGAGGTGAAGCGTAACGACTGGCTTGTTGTCAATCAGTTTTCCGTAAAAGGGCCGAAGTTCACGCGCCGCCCGGATATTGTTCTTTTTGTCAATGGCCTGCCACTGGTATTGGTGGAATTGAAGAATCCTGCCGACAAGAACGCCGACATCTGGAAGGCTTACGACCAGATCGACACCTACAAAGAGCAGATACCGGACATCTTCCAGTACAACGAAATTCTTGTTATCTCCGACGGCAGCGAGGCCCGTATGGGTTCACTCTCCGCCAATGCCGAGCGCTTTATGGCATGGCGTACCATTGACGGCCTTTCGCTTGATCCGCTTGGCCATTTCAATGAGCTTGAAACCCTTGTCAGGGGCGTGCTCAACCCGGCCAACCTTCTTGATTTTCTTCGCTTCTTCGTGCTCTTTGAACATGATGGTACCCTCATCAAAAAAATTGCAGGCTATCATCAATACTATGCCGTGCGTTCAGCCATTGAGCGGGTCATTACCGCCTCACGGCAGCAAGGCGACCGGAAAGGGGGAGTGGTCTGGCACACCCAGGGGTCAGGAAAGAGCATCACCATGGTCTGCTTTGCTGCGCGGGTGATGCGCGAAGTTGCCATGGAGAACCCGACCATTGTTGTCATTACCGATCGCAACGATCTTGACGGCCAACTTTTCGGGGTCTTTTCGCTCTCGCAGGATCTGCTGCGTGAAGAGCCAATTCAGGCTGAATCGCGCCACGACCTTCGCTCAAAACTGAACAATAGGCCATCAGGCGGGATTGTCTTTGCCACCATACAGAAGTTCATGCCTGATGCGAGCGAGAGCAGCTTTCCGGTACTCTCTGACCGGCACAACATTGTGGTCATTGCCGATGAGGCCCACCGCACCCAGTATGGCTTTGAGGCAAAGTTCAAAGGTGACCTGAAGGGTTATCAGGTTGGCTACGCCCAGCATCTGCGCGACGCCCTGCCCAATGCAACCTTTGTCGCTTTCACTGGCACCCCCGTTTCAACCGAAGACCGCGACACACGGGCCGTTTTTGGTGACTATATCCACATCTACGACATGCAGCAGTCCCGTACTGACGGGGCAACCGTGCCGATCTATTTTGAATCCCGCCTTGCAAAGCTCGGGCTGAACAAAGAGGCGCTTCCGGAGATTGACGAGGAGGTGGATGAACTGGCCGAAGAGGAGGAGTATGACGAGCAGAAGCGGTTGAAAAGCAAATGGGCCGCCCTCGAAAAAGTGGTTGGTGCTGAACCCCGTATCAAGCTGGTCGCCGCCGATCTGGTGGCTCACTTCGAAGAGCGCAGCAAGGCGCAAACCGGAAAAGCGATGATTGTCGCCATGAGCCGCGAAATCTGCGTTCATCTTTACAACGCCATTATTGAGCTTCGCCCTGAGTGGCACAGTGACGATCCCGAAAAAGGGGTGATCAAAGTGGTCATCACCGGCTCAGCCAGCGACAAGCCACTGCTTCGACCCCATCTCTACTCCCATAAAACCAAAAAGCGCCTCGAAAAACGGTTCAAAAATCCGGACGATCCGATGCGCCTTGTCATTGTGCGCGACATGTGGCTTACCGGTTTTGATGCTCCCTGCGTCCACACCATGTACATTGATAAACCAATGAAGGGTCACAACCTCATGCAGGCCATTGCCCGCGTCAACCGTGTTTTCTTCGACAAGCAGGGAGGTCTTGTGGTCGATTACATCGGCATCGCTACCGATCTGAAAAAAGCTATTGCCGACTATACCGCAAGCAAGGGGCGAGGGCGTCCCACCGTTGATACCGCCGAAGCGCTTGCCGTACTGCTCGAAAAACTCGACATTCTGCACGGCATGATGCACAACTTCGATTACAGCGGCTTCCTTACCGGCGGTCACCGGCTTTTGGCTAAAGCGGCCAATCATATTCTCGGGCTGGAAGAGGGCAAAAAGCGTTTCTGCGATACGACGTTGGCCCTCTCCAAAGCCTTCACCCTTTGCGGCACGCTTGATGAAGCAAAGGCTGTTCGTGAGGAGATAGCATTCTTTCAGACGGTAAAGGTGCTCTTGACCAAAAAAGAGAGCAGCACAAAAAAACGGAGTGACGAAGAGAAAGAGGTGGCTATCCGCCAGATTATCGGTTCTGCTCTCATATCAGAAAATGTGGTTGATATTTTTGAAGCGGTCGGGCTCGACAAACCTAACATCGGTATTCTTGACGAAGCATTTCTCAATGAAATCCGAACCCTGCCGGAACGCAATCTCGCCGTAGAGCTGCTCGAACGTCTGCTTGCAGGAGAGGTTAAAACACGCTTTGCCAGCAACATTGTTCAGCAGAAAAAATTCTCTGAACTTCTCACCAATGTTGTGCAGCGTTACCAGAACCGGGCCATCGAAACCGCTCAGGTGATCGAAGAGCTGATTGCGATGGCAAAGAAATTTCAGGAAGCGGTCAACAGGGGAGAGAGTCTTGGGCTTAACACTGACGAACTCGCCTTTTACGATGCCCTTGCCAATAACGAAGAGGCCGTGCGGGAGATGGGTGACGAAATCCTCAAAAAAATTGCCCATGAACTGGCAGAAAACCTCCGCAAAAGCATCACGGTTGACTGGTCAACA
>CAIXCO010000338.1 GCA_903917955.1 uncultured Chlorobiaceae bacterium
TGGGCCGTTGAGCAATTAGTACGCGCCAGGGAAGAGGAGTTGGAGGCTTGGGCTAAAGCGATTTTCACTGCCCCTACTCTGGAAGCTGTGTTCAGGAACGCTGACCCCTCATAAAGAATTGACAGGCGATGGATTTCTGCTACAACAGATACTCAGCTTCAAGCAAGGCTGCGAGATTCTTTATGTGATCCGCCTGATGATGGCTTTAAACTGATTGCCGTGCCGGTCGTCGATGAGATTGATTCCAAAAAGCTTTCATCCCCCCTTCATCGTGAACAGGCAAGATAGAGTTCAGTGATTACCTTTCCAATTGTCCTGTGCAGGCTCATTCCGCATACCGTGAATTTTTTTTAAAGTAACCTGATATTTCCCCCCTGTTTTGTCGGTTTATTTGCATTGTTTACCTTGTCACTTCCTTATGGCCAGAGCTTATTGTACAAAAAAGAGATAATGGAACAACAGATACTGAAATACCGCATAGACCGGCATCTTGGCGAAGGGGGGATGAGCCGGGTCTATCTTGGCGTCGATCCCGTGACCGGCCAACGGGTGGCCATCAAGGTGCTCCATCCACACCTTGCCGAACACAACAAGATTCGCACTCTTTTTCTTCAGGAGGCCGAGTCGCTGGCAAAGCTTGATCATCCCGGCATTGTGATGCTCGTCGATTACAACCCGGAGCAGTTGGTGCTGGTGCAGCAGTACATTGACGGGATGGATCTTGAGGAGTATATCACGCATCATCGCGGTCCCATTCCTGAAGAGGAGGGCAAGGAACTCTTCTGCAAGATGCTCGATGCCTTTGCCTACGTGCACAGCAACAAGGTCATCCATCGCGACATCAAGCCGGCCAATATTCTGATGACGCGGGGAAACCATATCAAGGTGGTCGATTTCGGGATAGCAAAAGACACGGAAACCGGACGCGATACCTCTACCGGCACTCCTATGGGAACAATTCCCTACATGAGCCCGGAGCAGATCAAGAGCAACCCTGGTGAAAAGATAGACCATCGCACCGACATCTACTCGCTTGGCGTGCTGCTGCACCAGATGCTGACAGGCAAGCCGCCCTACGATACAGAAACGGAGTCACTGTTCGATATCCAGCTCAAGATCGTACAGGAGCCGCTTCCGAGGATGAAGGGCATCTACGAGTATGTGTCGTCAGGGATGCAGGCCGTTGTCGACAAGGCAACAGCGAAGGATCGCAACAGGCGCTATCAGAGCTGCGAAGAGTTTTTGCGTGTTGTCAAGGCGGTCAAAGCATCGCCACCGTCACCCTCGAAACCGGACTGGAGGGAGTGGCTGCGCGACAAGCGGGTCATGGCTGGAGCTGCTTTGCTGTTGCTCATTATAGTAAGCCTTTTTGCGCTCAATTTTTTGCCAAAGGGTGCTGAACCACTTGTTGAAGCGCCAGTTGCAGCTCCTGCTGCTGCTGCTGTTGTTCCACCAGTTGCCATTCTGCCACCCGTTCCCGTGGCTGTTGATCCCCTCCCTCAAAACAGTGAAGCTCCAGCGCCTGTACCTGAAGTGGTAACGCATAAGGTAGGCGAGCGGTATGGCGGAGGGATCATTTTTTATGTGGATGCAACCGGCCAGCGTGGTTTGATTGCCGCAGAATCCGACCTGCCTGGTGGGGAGATATATACCTGGGAAGCTGCAAAGAAAGCATGTCGGGAGTTGGTGAAAAATGGCCACAGCGATTGGCGTCTTCCAACCAAAGAGGAATTGAATAAATTGTATAAAAAGCGTAGTGTTGTTGGCGGTTTTGCGGGTATCGTCTACTGGAGTTCTACGGAGGACGGTGCGGATTACGCATGGATCCAGCACTTCACCAATTGGCTCCAGTACTGGTACAGTAAGACGAACTACGGTCGGGTTCGGGCTGTGCGGGCTTTTACCCATTAATCAATTTAACCATTTCACAGGGGGGTACAGGGGGCCCAGCCCCCTGTCAAAAATAATTTTGTGGTATGGCATTGTACTATGATTTACCGGTGTATCGAGACGTGTATAGTCTTATTCTAAAAATTTTTGAGTACACCAAAGATTTTCCGCGAGAATACAAGTATACCCTTGGTCAGGATCTCAAGCGTGACAGCCTTGTGCTGGTGCGCAGCATCTACAGGGCCAACAAGGCCAAAAGCAAGACGGAGTATCTTGAACAATGTGATCGACTGGCTGATGCAGTTGCCAGAGTGGTTGAATAATAAGGTCTGGCAAGAACTTGAAACAATTGAGGAGAGAGAAAAAGTGCAATACATTTCGAGCGTAGAGAGAATTGGCATAGCCAAGGGCCGTGTCGAGGGTCGTGTTGAGGGTCGTGTTGAGGGTCGTGTTGAGGGCCATGTTGAGGGCAAATCCAGCCTGCTGGAAAAGCAACTTGAGTATCGCTTTGGCGTGTTGCCCGAGTGGGTCTCTGAGCAGTTAGGACGTGCCAAAGAAGAGGAACTGGAGGCTTGGGGTAAAGCAATTTTTACAGCTCCGACTCTGGAAGCTGTTTTCCGCGAACACTGACCCCTCATAAAGAATTGACAGGCGATAAATTTCTGCTACAACAGATACTCAGCTTCAAGCAAGGCTGCCAGATTCTTTATGTGATCCGCCTGATGATGGCTTTAAACTGATTGCCGCGTCGGTCGTCGATGAGATTGATTCCAAAAAGCTTCCATCCCCCTTCATCGTGAACAGGCAAGATAGAGTTCAGTGATTACCTTTCCAATTGTCGAGTGCGGGCTCATTCAGGATAACGAGATTTTTCTGGAAAGTAACCTAATTTTTTCTCCCTGTTTTGTCGGTTTATTTGCATTGTTTACCTTGTGTTTTCCTGATGGCCACAGCTTATTGCACAAAAAGGAGACAATGGAACAACAGATACTGAATTACCACATAGAGGGGCTCCTTGGTGAAGGGGGTATGAGCCGGGTTTTGCTTGGCGTTGATCCCTTGACCGGCCAGAAAGTGGCCATCAAGGTGCTGCATCCAGAGTTTGCACAGCATGATCAGGTACGCATGCTCTTTCGCCGAGAGGCGCGGTTGCTGGCAAAACTGAACCATCCCAACATTGTGCGTCTCATCCGCTACGAAGAGAGCGAATTGCTGCTGGTGCAGGAGTACATCGAAGGGATCAACCTTGAAGAGTACATCACCAACCATCGTGGCCCGATTCCCGAAGAGGAGGCCAAAGAGCTGTTCGGCAAACTGCTCGAAGCGATTGGTTACGTGCACCAGCATGAGGTTATCCATCGCGATATCAAGCCAGCCAATATCCTGATGAGAGACGGGAAGGAGATCACGGTTGTGGACTTCGGCATTTCCAAAGAGAGCGATACGGTAACGGAGTCGAAGACCGGAACCGGTATCGGCACGCCCTCCTACATGAGCCCGGAGCAGGTCCTTGGCGAGAAGCTTGACCGGCGCACCGATATCTACTCCCTCGGTGTGGTGCTGCATCAGATGCTTACCGGCAAGGCACCCTATACCATCACTGCAACGGAAAATGAGTTCAAGATAAAGAAGAGGATTGTCACGGAGCCGCTTCCAAGGATGAAGGGTATCTACGAGTATGTTTCAAAAGAGATGCAGTCCATTGTCGACAAGGCAACAGCGAAAGATCGTAACAAGCGCTACCAGAGCTGCGAGGAGTTTTTGCGGACAGTCAAGGCGGTCAAAATACCTCCACCGCCACCTCCACTTTTGAAACCGGACTGGCGACTCCTTGCCGGGGTGGCTGTGCTGCTGCTCATTATTGTAAGCCTTTTCGCGTACAATCTTGCCTCAAAGCGTGCTGAGCTGCCTGTGGAACCGCCAGTTGCAGCTCCTGCTGCTTCACCGGTTGTGGTGGCTGTAGATTCAGCCGCTATAAAAAGGGAGGAGTTGCGAAAAGCAGAAGAGCGGAGGATAGCCGAGCTGCAAGAAAAGGCGCGTCAGGAAGAGAATGCAAAGCTACGGCGTGAGCGTGACGAGGCTCGTGTTTTGGCCGATCGTCTGCGTCGCAACCCGGTAACAGCTCCAGCGCCTGAAGTTGCTGTGAAAAGGCATGAGGTAGGCGAGCGGTATGGCGGAGGGATCATTTTTTCTGTGGATGCAACCGGCCAGCGCGGTTTGATTGCCGCAAAATCGGATATTCCGGGCCATTCCGATGGTTGTAGTGATGGGGTTTTTTTCTGGACTGACGCAAAAAATGCATGTAATAATCTTGTGGCTGGCGGTTTTAGCGATTGGCATCTTCCAACCAAAGATGAGCTGAATAACCTTTATCTCAAGAAAAGTGTTGTTGGCGGTTTTGCGGATTGCAACTACTGGAGTTCTACGGAGAACGGTGCGGATAGCGCATGGTTCCAGTTCTTCGAGGATGGGGGCCAGAACTGGATCATTAAGTCGTTCGGCTTTCGGGTTCGGGCTGTGCGGGCTTTTACCCATTAATCCATTTAACCATTTCACAGGGGGGTACAGGGGGCTCAGCCCCCTGTCAAAAATAATGTTGTGGTACGGGCCTTTTTGCAGTTTCTGGCAATGCGCGGGTCACCTGCCTGTGGTTGCCTGTTTTTTTCATGATGCTCCTGACAGAACAATGGAACAACAGATATTCTCCTCTCATAAAAACTTCATAAACAACTCAACCCATGAGAATTCTTAAAATTGGCCGCTTGCCCGACAATGATATCGTTATCAGCCCTCGCGAAGAGGATGTTTCCAGAGTCCATGCCTTGCTCAAGATTGATAACGATGGCACCGTCAGAATCAGCGATCTGGCATCCAGAAATGGCACCTCGGTCAATGGGAAAGCGCTGCAAAAAGGTGAAGAGGTGGTCATCACTCCGGCCGATGAGGTGATGCTTGGAAGCCACTACCGAATTGATGTCTGGAGTTATCTGCAAGGCGATCTGATCGACAAGGAGCGTGGCCATCAAGAGAAAATGAGTGGTGAAATTAAAAAAACGGTGAGTATCGGACGAAATTCGTCAAACACTATTGTTCTGCCTTATGCGGATGTTTCAGGCGAACATGCTGATCTGCTGCTTTTGAAGAATGGGGAGGTTTTCCTGAAAGACAACCATTCGACCAACGGAACCATCGTCAATGGGTTGGCCATCACCAGCAAAAAAATAGTGAGGGGCGATACCATTGTTATCGGTGACGGGCACATCCTGAACTGGGAAACCCATCTGTTCGGCAAGCAGGCCGTTACAAAAAAATTCATGATACCGGCCATTGCGGCGGCGGTTGTGCTGATGCTCGGAATCGGATTTTATTTTCTTAAAGACAGGATTATGCCGGTTGGAGTGATGGAAAAGTATGGAAATTCAGTTGTCATCATCTATAACGACTATGTGTACGAAGTTGATTTTGGGGACAATAAAAAGGTTTACATGACTAAAACCAATAAAGGGTTTGAACTCTATAATCCCGCACAAAATGAACCAATAACCATAACCGGCAGTGGCTTTTTTGTTTCAGCGGATGGTAAAATCATGACAAACCGCCACGTCGCCCTTCCCTGGGATTATGACGAGAATACCAAGGCGGTCAAGGCGTTTGTTGAGGGTGAAATTGTTAAAGAGATTGCGCGACTTGAACAGGATAAATCGACCGCGCTCATTGGTAATTTAATCGGAGCGAAAATAAATGTATTGCCCGTCATTACTACCCTGCACAATTTGAATAAAGTTAACGTCGTTGTCTCCGGCAAGTCGCTCTATCTTGGTATCGGGCTTAATGACACCTTCATCAATGCAAAAAGTGACTTGATTGGTTGCCTCTTTCTGCGGGATTCGGGAGATAAAGAGCGTGATGTTGCCCTGATTCAGATCAAGAACAAGTCATTGCCGGGCAAGGTGAAGGAGTATGTTCATCTTGATGAAGCGCTTACCGATAAAAAATTGCTGAAGCCTGGCATGAAACTGACAATGATTGGCTATCCGGCCGGTTTTGCATTAGGGCAGACAACCGAGGGGTTGAAAGTCAATTTTGAGGAGGGTTCGCTTTCACGTATTGCGGATGAAATCAACTTTGGGCACAATCTGCCCGCCATCCCCGGCTCGAGTGGGTCGCCGATATTCAATGAAAAAGGGCAGCTTGTCGGGGTCAATAATCAGCAGCTTATCAACACCCAGACCTTTAATATGGCAATTCTGGCAAAACATGCCGTCGATCTTTATAACTCAAAACAGTAATCTATTAGAACCATGCCAACCATCAATAAATGTGTCAATGGTCATCAATTTGACGCTGAAAAGTTCAACGAATGCCCCTATTGCCCGAAAACATCACTTTTGAATGATGCCTCTTCAATCAACAAAACAGAGCCCAGTATCATGAACAAAACCGTTGTTACCAACAAAACCGTCTCTTCAGGCACTGAGAAAACTACGGTTTCCTCCAATCAGGGAGCAATAAACGAGACCATTGTGACCACGGGTAACAAAGCTGGTGTTGAGAAAGGAACAAAAATATTCGGCTTATCGAACCCCGCACAAGAGCGAAAGCTTGTTGGTTTTCTGGTCACCTATGACCTTGATGAACGGGGTAAATCGTATCCGCTGTTTGAAGGGAGAAATCTTGTTGGCTCCGACAGGGGTTGTGATATTGTCATCGAAAATGTTCCGGCCGTTTCAGGAAAGCATCTGACCATACTCTACCGAAAAGGCCTCTTTTTGTTCAAGGATGAGTTCTCAACCAACGGGACATACATTGACGGGGAGATGCAGAATGAGGGTACTCTGAACAAAGAGTGCATCATAACGGTCGGGGGTGTCAGCCTCTATTTTATCATGGTGCCGTTTCATCTCGACGCAAACCCGCGATACGTCACAGATCCAAAGGTATAAGCAGCTCTTTACTTATGGGTCCGTTTCATCTGCTTTGCGCGTGACGGCAGTGCACGAATGCCATTTTTTTATAATGTCAGGATAGATAACCATACTATGAAGAACAGTGTCAAGCATTATGAAATAGCAAACGCAACCGATGTGGGCCGGGTGCGAAAAGTAAACGAAGACTACTATGGCACCCGAGAGACCCTGAATGGTGAAGTGGTTGTTGTGTGTGATGGCATGGGCGGCCATGCCGGTGGTGAAACAGCCTCCCGACTGGCGGTTGAGTCGATCATTGCCAGCCTGAACAGCAAGCTCTCTGCCGACCCACTCAACGCCCTGAATGAGGCTTTGCTCTCTGCCAACCAGGTTATTCTGGACTATGCGCGCCAGCATCCCGAGCTCAAGGGGATGGGCTCGACCTGTGTAGTGCTGCTTCTGAGAGATAACTGCGGTTATTATGCGCATGTTGGCGACAGCCGAATCTACCTCTACACCAAAAATCACCTTCAGCAACTCACCAAAGACCATTCGTTTGTACAGTCGCTTGTTGATGCAGGAGCCATAAGCCCGAAAGATGCGGAGAGTCATCCAAGAAAAAATGAAATTACCAATGCTCTCGGGCTTGAACGGATGCAGCCGCCAACGCTTGGCCAGAAGCCCTGCAAGCCGCGACAGGGTGATATTCTGCTGCTTTGTACCGATGGCCTGACCGGCATGGTCAGTGATCAGCAGATTCAGGAGCTGTTGGGCGCGGAAATGGAACTCTATGACAAGGCCAAAAAGCTTGTTCAGCTTGCTAATGATGCTGATGGGATCGATAATATTACCCTTCAGCTCGTGCAATTCAGCGGCAGTGGCCTTGCCAAAAGCGGAAAGGGTGATACCGTCAAAGTCAACAAAAGAGTGTTGCAGGTGGCAGGGGTTGCCTTGTTGCTCCTTGGCTTGTTTGGCGGGTTAGCGCTTATGGCTTCAGGCGGCTCATTCGGTGGTGGCATTGGTCAAAAAATAGCCGCATTTTTCCATCATGGGCCTGCTGCGGCTCCACCGAACAATGCTCCGGCCATAAAGGCGGTGTCACCTGCTTCGAGTGCAGAGAAGGATTCATTGCAAGCTGCTCTTAAAAAGGCCAATGGTGAGCGGGATGCTGCAAAAGCTGAAGCAGAACGTGCGCAAAAGGCAGCCGCGCTCGCAAAGGCAAAAAGTGAGAAGGATGCAGCCGCACTGTTGAAGGCTAATCAGGCAAAGGCTAAACAGGGGAGTGATGACCATCGGGCTGCTGAAGCCGGAGCGCAGGCTTCAACGGTGGAAAAAATTAAGATTGGTGACGTGTATGGCGGAGGGATTGTCTTTTCTGTCGATACAACCGGGAAGCATGGCCTTATTGCTGCCAAATCGGATCTGCTCGACCACAATGCAGGTACGGATGACAGATTTGGTGGTCTATATTCCTGGAATGATGCAAAAGCTGCCTGTAGTCATCTTGATCTTGGTGGTTATAGCGATTGGCGTCTGCCAGACAGGGCTGAGCTACAGAAACTCTGGCTCAAACGAGTTGTTGTTGGCGGTTTTGTGAATTACGATTACTGGAGCGCTTCGGAAAAGGATGAACGGAGCGCATTTTTCCAGGATTTTGGCAACGGTAAGCAGTTCAATGACAAGAAGACGCAAACCTGTCGTGTTCGCCCGATCCGGTCGTTTTAGCTTCCTCGCTGACCAATTTTTCATGATCTCTCAAACGTAACCATGGAACAACAGATACTCAAATACCGCATCGAGCGTGAACTTGGCCAGGGCGGGATGAGCCGGGTCTGGCTTGGCGTTGACCCGGTAACGGAGCAGCGGGTGGCCATCAAGGCGTTACTGCCGCATTTTGCCGAGGATCCTTATGTGCGCTCACTCTTTGAGCGGGAGGCAAAAGCACTGGCAAAACTGGATCATCCCGGCATTGTCAGTTTGATTGACTACCACCCCGACAAACTCTTGCTGATACAGCAGTATATCGAGGGGATGAATCTTGAGGAGTACATCACCCGCCACCGGGGCCCCATTCCGGAAGAGGAGACCAAGGAGCTGTTCGGTAAATTGCTCGAAGCCTTTGCCTATGTGCACCGCAGCGGCGTTATCCATCGCGATATCAAGCCGGCCAACATCCTCATGACCAGGGAGAATCAGATCAAGGTGGTCGATTTCGGGATTGCGAAAGATACCAAACTTGCCCGCGAAACGGCGACAGGCCAAAGCCCCGGGACGCCATCCTACATGAGCCCGGAGCAGATCAAAAGCAAGCAGGGGGAACCGCTCGACCTGCGCACCGACATCTACTCCCTTGGCGTGGTGTTGCACCAGATGCTTACCGGTAAAGCGCCCTATAATACGGCAACGGAGGAGGATTTTGAAATTCAGTCTAAAATTGTCAAGGAGCCTCTGCCAAGGATGAAGGGCATCTACGAGTATGTGTCGTCAGGGATGCAGGCGATTGTCGACAAGGCTACGGCAAAAGATCGTAACCGGCGCTACCAGAGCTGCGAAGAGTTTTTGCAGGCTATCAAAGCGCTCAAGCCACCGCCACCTCCAAAACCCGACTGGATGAAGTGGCTGCGCGACAAACGGGTTATGGCCGGAGCGGCTGTGCTGGTGCTGCTGGTTGCGCTGTGGCTCTTCGCGTTCAATCATCCGCCAAAGCCTGTTGAAGCGCCTGTTGAGGTTTCAGCTTCAGTTTCAGCTCCTGCTGTGCCGCCGGTGGTTGTCGATTCCGTCGCCATAAAAGAGGCTCAGCGGAAGGCCAGGCGGCAAGAGGCCAGGATTGCATGGCTGCAACATGAGAGAGACTCCCTTATAGCGCGTGGAAAGGTAAACCGTGAAAATCTGAAGATCAATAAAAAACCAGTGCCTCGTCCGGTACCTGTATCTGTTCAGGAAAAGCCCTCCAGAATTGACGTAAAAACGTTTTAACCATTGAATCCTTTAACCATTTTTTTGTGGGTCAAAAAATGAAACCAAAACGTATCTGTTCCACCGTTACAGCCCTTCTTGTTGCGGCGGTCATTTTTTTCGGCGGAGCATTGCCTGCGAATGCAGTGGGGTTTGTGCTGATCCCTGGCGGCACGTTTACGATGGGGAGCCCGGCAGGTGAGGTTGGCCATCAAAACGATGAGACGCAGCATCAGGTAAAAGTGAGTGACTTTTACATCGCCGAATATGAAGTAACGGTTGCCGAGTTCAGGAAATTTGTAGCAGCAAAAGGGTACCTGACAGATGCCGAAAAAGGAGATGGCAGTTATATTTGGGATGGAACAAAATGGGAGAAGAGAGCAGGAGTAAACTGGCGCCATGGAATCTCGGGTACTGTTCGACCTCAGAGTGAAGAGAACCATCCTGTTGTACATGTGAGCTGGAATGATGCTGTGGCTTACTGTAAAGCGCTCTCGGCAAAAACGGGTAAGAGGTATCGTTTGCCCACCGAAGCAGAGTGGGAGTATGCCTGCCGTGTGGGCAGCAGAACGCCGTTCAATACAGGAGAGAACCTGACGACCGGTCAGGCCAACTATAACGGCAATTATCCCTACAACAACAATCCGAAAGGGGGATATCTGCAGAACACCGTTCCGGTAAACACTTTTGCACCTAATCGGTTCGGGCTGTACAATATGCATGGTAATGTCTGGGAGTGGTGCAGTGATTGGTTCAGTGAAACCTATTATGACGAATGTAAAGCGCAAGGTGTTGTTACCAATCCCACCGGGCCATCAACGCGTTCGTACCGTGTGATTCGTGGCGGGAGCTGGTACTACTTTGCCGAGATTTGTCGGTCGGCTTTTCGGGCCTCAACCCCCCCGACTACCGGTTCAACCTCGTTGGCTTCCGCCTGGTTTTCGTCCCGTAGTCAGTTGGCTGCTCATGCCGGCTTTGTTTTTTGAGCGAGAGGGCAGTACCAACATTTTGGTGAGCGGCGGAGAGGGACGAACCGCCGCACGCCAAAATGTTCCGGTCACAACCGACTACAGAAACGTCCACCGAAGGTGGACCGCCGATTTTTTTTAAAAGTGCCGATTTCCTGAAGGATTATCAAACAGGCTTATCGTTTTACACAAACAGGCTTATCGTTTTACACTGATGCAGATAAAACGTTTCACCATACCTGTCGCGGTGACCATGGCGCTCTCTTGCAGGAGCTGAACACCTTTATGAAGGCACACAAGATTCTGGAGATCCAGCAAAAGCTGATTGGTAACGATAACGGAGCCAACTGATGCTTTTGTGCTGCATTCCATCGACAGAGATGCGAGCGCCAGCGCGGGCGGGAGGGTTAGCTGGCACCTGAACTATTTTGTTTTGCGGGTCATGACAGATATATTTGAAGTGATTGTGGCTGATTGTGGATTGTTGCCGCAGTGCAGCAGCTCAGTTGAGGTGATGGTGTTGAAACCAAAAGAAATGTATGGAGAACGCGAACGATCGTTACGACAGCCCGTGGAAAGAGGCCATAGAGCAATATTTTTACGAGTTTATGGCTTTTTACTTTCCTGAGGCTTATGCCCAAATTGATTGGTCAAAAGAGCATATTTTTCTGGATAAAGAGTTGCGGGCGGTGGTGCAGGATGCTGAGCTGGGCACACGCTATGTTGACAAGCTGGTCAGGGTGACCGAGCTTTGTGGCATTGAAAGCTGGATCTACATCCACGTTGAAGTGCAGGGCAAAAGGCAGCCTGAGTTTGCCGAACGAATGTTTGTGTACAATTACCGGATTTTTGACCGCTACAAAAGGCCTGTAGCAAGTTTGGCGGTACTGGCCGATGAGCACAAACAGTGGAAGCCAACCTCTTATGGTTTTTCTGTGCTGGGATGCCGCCATACGCTGGAGTTCCCGGTTGCGAAATTGATCGATTATGAAGACAAACTTGATGAACTTCTGGCATCGGATAATGCCTTTGGTTGGATTACAGCGGCACACATCCTGACCCAAAAAACCAAAACGCAGGATGAGGAACGGTACAACGCGAAACTTCGCCTGCTGCGGATACTGTATGAACGACATTGGGATAAGCAGCGCGTTATCAATTTATTCAATGTGATCGACTGGCTGATGCAGTTGCCAGAGTGGTTGAATAATAA
>CAIXCO010000339.1 GCA_903917955.1 uncultured Chlorobiaceae bacterium
CAGAAAATGCTGATCTGAACGCAGCACTCAATATACAGAGGGCAGGACATGCCCTTTCAGCCTGTCAAGTGAATGGTGCTCCAAGGCCATCAGCGAGCCAGGAACTCGCCGAAGCTATCAGCACCACGGGGTGTCTGACGCAGTAGGAATCCTCGTCCTTTAGGGCGAGGAGGATGTCAAATCTCGGAATGCAGCCTAACTCAGGAGTAACCTTCGCTACCCGGCTTTATTGCGCAACGGTCATGTTGACTGTATAGTTGGGCGCTTTTAGTTGCCCTGCTAACTTGAAGCCTATTTTTTCTGCAAGTAATACTGGAACCGCGTTCCCAATTTGACGCATGGCCTCACCCCACGCGCCTTTGATGACGAAATCATCAGGAAAAGTTTGAATTCGTTTTGCTTCAAAGGTCGTCAGGTATCGAACGCTTCCATCATTGAACCGGATCATATTTTCCCCGCCAGGAACTCCGTGCCCGCCAGCTTTAATTGTTTTTGACGGCCAATCAAAATCACTACCCGTATGCCCAGGATAGGTACGAGCACCATCCCGAAAGATGTGGTCGATTATTCCATGATCTGATTTTGGGTCTGGCATATCATATAAAGCATCTCGCATGGTCTGCCATGGCAATAATTCTGGTTCAAACATTCCGTACTTGTCTCTTAGTCGAGATATTTTATCTCTTAGAGGTGTGTTTATATCAGTTTGCAATCGTTTTGGCACTTTGTGGCGTGTCCAGTATTCGCCCGTTACGTACATATCCCAGAGAAGCCTCTCTTCAGAGTGTGTTTCAACAGGAAATGACCAAGGCAATGAGATGTCTGCTCTTGTCCCAACAATCACCACCCGTTCTCGTGTTTGTGGTACGCCATAATCCGCAGCATTTATCAGTTTGAACTGAACATTGTACTTTTTTCCTGGATATGAAAGCCTGCCAATATTGCGAAGTTTATCGAGGTGGCTTTTCCAGTCAATGTTATTCCCCGACATAAAATCCGGGTAATTTAATCTGAGAATTATGTATTCAAAATACTCAGAAAAAGTTTGGCGAAGCAGGCCTTTTACATTTTCGAATATAAATGCTTTTGGTGCAAGTTTTTCGATAGCGCGTATAGCATAAGGAAACATATCTCGGTTATCCTGGTCGGCTCTATGCTTGCCGCCCAGTGAAAATGGCTGGCATGGTGGGCCTCCTGCTACAATGTCAATATTCTCAAGGCTGTTTAAATCAAAATCTTTTATGTCGCCAAAGAAGACTCGCGCAGGGTCAAAATTTTCAGAAAGCGACTCACAGGCATGCCGATTAAACTCAACAAATGCTGTATGCTCAAATCCAGACAATTCCAAGCCTTTTGCCAGACCGCCTGCACCTGAAAAAATTTCAAGAGTTTTCATTTCGATAACCCCAGATTTTTGAGGTGAAGGCGAATATCAGAAATTATGGTGTTTTTTTCGGCATGTTTTCCATTGCATTTATTCGCCCAAGTCCTGCCTTCATGGATAACATCCCAATCTGATTTTGCTTGTTCATACCGACCGCTTCCGGGGTCATGATTTCCAAATCCATCAACGGCAGTATTCCAGAGTGGTTTGTTGAGTTTGATGAGGGCTGCTTCAATTGTGCTGATCATGTCAGAGCCCTCTTCTTCAAAAATGACGAAGCGGCATCTGAAATCTTCAAGCGACAGATCAGCAGCAAGGGTAATGCTCCTTCCGTGCTCTCGCAGGCGACCGATGAGTTCGTGAGACTGATTGAGTGCGTTGTCAGATGAGCGAGCTTGTCTCCATCCTTTGGGAACGGCTTTGCCCACGTAGATGGGATAGCCGTATGAAAGGCGGTTTAGCTCTGCGTATCGTTTGTAGAGAGGATTCCCACCAGTGTAGTAGAGCGTATACACCCCTGTACCAAGAAAGGATTCTGGTGGAGGAAGTGAGTGGACAGGGGTTCCATTAAAGAATCTGACCGCATCTTTGACCAGTTCAGCAAAGGCATCGTTTCGATAAACATGCTCACTTCGATCAAATACTTGCGGTTTCATTCGGTACTCTTTTCAGAATTAGAGAGGTAGATTTTTGTTCACATATTCAACGACCGTTTTTCGATGGCGAGGGCCGCTTCGCGCATTACTTCCGAGAGGCTCGGGTGCGGGTGGCAGGTGCGGGCTACGTCTTCGGATGAGGCGCGGAACTCCATGGCAAGCGCCGCTTCGGCAATCAGGTCGGAGGCGTTGGCTCCGATGATGTGGACGCCGAGGATTTCGTCGGTTTTTGCATCGGCGAGCATTTTGATGAATCCTTCGGCATCGCCAAGGCCAAGTGCGCGGCCGTTGGCGGCAAAGGGAAACTGTCCGGTTTTGTAGTCGTGCCCTTCAGAACGGAGCTGCTGCTCGGTTTTGCCAACCCAGGCAATTTCGGGGGTGGTGTAGATGACCCAGGGCATGCAGTTGTAGTCGAGGTGTGGTTTTTGACCGGCAATCAGTTCGGCTACCATGACGCCCTCATCTTCTGCTTTGTGGGCCAGCATGGGGCCGCGTACCACGTCGCCGATGGCGTAGACTCCCGGTGCTGCGGTGGCGCAATGGTCGTTGACGGGAATAAAGCCCCGTTCATCAGTTTGGAGCCCGATGGCCTGAAGGTTGTGCTTTTCGGTGTTCGGGGTACGGCCAACGGAGACAATCAGTTTGTCGCATTCGAGTGTATGTTCGGAGCCCTGGTCATCGGTATAGGCAATGCTGACGCCGCTTTCGGTCAGTTTGGCCTGGCCGATTTTGACACCGAGCTTGATGTGCAGTCCCTGCTTTAAAAAGAGCTTGGAGGCCTCTCGTGAAACACTTTCATCGGCGGCGCCGAGGAATGAGGTCATCACCTCAAGGACGGTCACCTTTGCGCCGAGCCTGCGCCAGACCGAGCCAACTTCAAGGCCGATCACTCCTGCGCCGATGACGCCAAGTTTTTTCGGTGCCTCAGTGAATTTCAGTGCTCCTTCGTTATCGCAGATGGTGACGTTATCGACCTCAATATTGGGAATTTGACGTGCTTTGGAGCCGGTGGCGATAATGACCTTTTGTGCAAGCAGCTCCTCATCACCCTCTTTTCCGCTGATGATGATTCGATACCCGGCATCAGTTTTTCCGGCAAAAGAGCCTCGCCCCTTGAGGAGGGTGACCTTGTTTTTACGGAAGAGGAATTGTACTCCGGCGGTCATTTTGGTGACAATGGCCTCTTTGCGCTGCTGCATCTTTGCAACATCAATGCTCACTCCGCCGAAGGTGATGCCATGATCCTCAAGATGATGCGACGCTTTTTCAAAGAGTTCCGAAGAGGCGACAAGCGCTTTCAGGGGAATACATCCTGCATTGAGGCAGGTTCCGCCAAGCCTTGGTTCTCCTGCCGGGTCGTCGTAGCCGTTGAACTCGCAACAGGCGACTGAAAAGCCGAGCTGGGCTGCACGGATTGCGGCGATGTAGCCTCCGGGCCCTGCTCCGATTACGAGAATATCAAACTGTTTGCTCATGATAGTAGGGTTCGCTCCTTAAAGATCAAGTAAGAGACGCGCTGGATCTTCAAGCGCATCCTTGATTGCATTGAGACCAAGCACCGCTTCGCGTCCGTCGATGATGCGGTGGTCGTATGACATGGCCAGATAGTTCATTGGTCGGACAACAATTTGCCCGTTTTCCACAATAGCCCTCTCCTTGGTGGCGTGAATGCCAAGAATGGCCGACTGGGGTGGATTGATGATGGGTGTTGAGAGCATGGAGCCGAAAACGCCGCCATTGGAGATGGTGAAGGTACCG
>CAIXCO010000340.1 GCA_903917955.1 uncultured Chlorobiaceae bacterium
ACATGAAGCACTGACAGCCTGCATGTCAGAACGCGAAACTTATCACCCTGTCATTTCGACGAACGAAGTGAGGAGAAATCTTACAGCGCAATAATCAAGATTTCTCGCTGACGCTCGAAATGACAGGATTCTATATTTTAACCTGATCGTGCAGGACGAAGCGCTCCATAGCAATTGATTCCGTAACAAAATAGCCAAGGCGCTCATTAGACAGGATTTTATATTTTAACCTGATCGTGCAGGACGAAGCGCTCCATAGCAATTGATTCCGTAACAAAATAGCCAAGGCGCTCATTATTCAAGCGATGCTCAATGCGAAATTATGAACTGACTTTTTGCGAAGCACTTATCTAAAAAAATCCGGCAACCGGCTCTTCCAATCGGGGAACAGTACCAGATCGCACTCAACGTTCACGCTGCTATCTCCGACAAGGTCAAGTTCACCCACATGCAGCACCTGCTCAGAAGCAAAAGCATTGCTCATGAGATTCAGAACCGCTTTTTTGTACTCCGTATCATCATTGCCTGCCAAATGTTTACCCTTCATCTCAAGCACAACCAATTTGCTGGCATACTCATCATGCCGCACGGCAAAGATAAAGTCAGGATAAATTTTTTCACGACGCCAGCCCTGAACAGCATAATGAGAGCGGGCCACATTCCGGTGCCACCATGTCAGGGCCTTGTCGCCATCAAGATAGACCGCAATATCCCGCTCCTCCTGGCTTGAAAAGTCCCCTTTGTACATCGGTGAAAAAAGGCTTTTGCAGAGCGAACCGCCATCCCGTCCGATCAACTGCTCGGCACCTTCCGGCTCAAAGGTTTCCGCCGTGAGCGGCAACTGCCAGTTACGGCCATCAGTGCGCAACCGAAACTGAATACGACCAGCCAAAACTTCAGCACGGAACAATGCCTCGGCCTTCTTGTTTCGCTGCTCCTCCAGCCACTTGCGTAACTCTTCAACAATCAGTCCGGCAAGTTGACTTATTTTGGTTTTGTCGAACCCACGTGATTCGAGACCATCAATCAGTTGACCAATAATTTCACGCGACCACCACGCATTTGGTACAATATCCGAAACCATCCGAACAGCATAAGCGGTATCAAAAAACAATTTTTCCTGCGTAACGCCTGCAACTTCAACCACGATGCGTTCAGCACCTGAATCTGCAAGACGGATGCGCTGCATTTGACGCTCTGCGCTGGTGATGTTGTCGGGGATCTTTGCTACCAGTGACAAAACATCAAGCCCCTGCCAGTCGAGAGCAAACAAAATGTCTTCCTCGTAGCGTAACTCACGAAGTTCATTGCCAGTTACACGAAGCACCAACGGCAAAAAAATCTCTGTCCGTGAAAAACTGTTCCGCCGCAGCACGGTACGCGGCCCCGACGCCATCCCGGAAGAGTCGCCTGTCCGAATCTCCTTGACAAGATCGCCCATCCCATCCTCTTCAAGCCCTTTTTTAATGGCGTTGACCACGTCAGCGGTATTGGCATGATGGGTAATAACATAGCTCTCGTCAAGCAACGCAACACCTGTTTTCTCGGCGTGTGGCTGACGAAGAATCCGGCCAATCAACTGCGTCATGGCCGAAAGATTGGCACTTGCCGCCAAAGCGCAGAGAACGTAGGCAAACGGACAGTCCCACCCCTCCTGCAATGCCGATTTGGTGATAATAACGCGAACCCGGTTCGTATTGCTCAGCAAATTGAGATTCTCGGGCGCAGCGAGGTCGTTGGTATCGGCAGTCTTGATAGCAATCTCAGCCTCATCGAGACCACCAACATTGGTAAGCCACTCCTTTGCGTCGAGGGCATGAATATGGTTACCATCCCTCTGGTCACTGCCGGTACGCTCCACCTGCACCAGAAGAATCGGGCGAATATACCTCCCGGTATCAGCTTGCAGCGTCCGCGCCGTATCATCGAGCAGACGAAGTCGATTGAGCGCCGCTGCCAGGGTATTGTGCCAATCCGTCCCGGCTCTCGGGTCAAGATTGAGAGGCATTTTGATCATCCCTTCCCGATCAAGATCAATGCCCTTCACATCCACCAGCACATTCGAGTAGCGGGCCGATCTGGGATTACTGCCGGTTATCGGGGCCACATCCTTGGGAGTTGCGGTCAGCTCCAGAACAAAACAGGGGTTGAAACCGTAGAGCGTCGAAAAAGCCAGTTCCGAAACCGCCTTGTGCCCCTCGTCCATCACCACCACCGGACGAATCAAGCGCAAAGCGTTACCCAAAGAGTCCTTGACCTGATACCACGGACAGGCCGACTCAATCATATCGTAACTATCGAGATTCGGAGTCTGTTTCAGTGCCTCAACGTGAGCATCCTGATCACCCTCGGGCGGAAAAAATCCATGCACGTCACCACGGTCACGGAACATTTTCAAAGTATCCTTATTCTCCCTGTTCGAAGATTGCAGCATCAACAACATCACGCAGAGATGGCATTCCACGTCGCGGGCATCCAACTGGTCGTTTTTCTCCAGAATCCGCACCGCATTGCCGGAGAGCACATCAAGCATCTGCCGATAGGGATGCTGGCGATCAATCAGTTGGCGCCGGGTCTGGGCATAGATAGCCTCGTTGGGCACAATCCAGAGCACAAAACCCTTGTTGCGCGCCAGATAGCGCCCCAAAATTTTTGAGAGCGACGCCACCGCAAGAAAGGTTTTGCCACCACCCGTGGGCACCTTGAAGACAATATTCGGCACCGGACGTTTGACACCATCCAGAGGAGATGAATAAGGGATATGTTGGCGTGTTTCAGGCAACTTGCCCGCTGCACGCATCGCCTCCCAAGCCTTCAACGGAAAGTCGGGCACTGGCCGGATCAGATCCGGGTCGCTCTCCCCGGCATTCGCAGCCAGAATCTTGTCAGCTTTCGCCTTCTGATGTACAAGCTCAGCCAAATAATCGTCGAGTCGCGACAGCACACGCCCCTGATAGTCGAGTTCACGCAATGCCATTATGCGCTCCGGTCAATACGATAGAGGGCCCACGGCAACGGGGCAAATTCAACCGGCACCCTCTCCTCATCAAGCACCTTCTGCGACACAAACTTTGCCGGAGCAAACACCAGATGCCGCTTGCCGGGTTTCAATGCAGCAAACTCCTTTGCTTTGGAGAGCGTCAAGGCAGAATCACGCGATTTCAGGAAATCAAGTTCAGGCTTGTAGATAAGCCAGACATGGAAGGATGTCGATTCACCGAGGTAGCCGTGACCATCCTTCACTTCAATGTTGGCAGGGTCAATCACCTCATTGGTGGCTGTATGAAAAAGCAGCGAACCCAACTGCTCAAAACCGGGAAGATTCTCACCGGTGAGCATCTTGTCCATGTCGATAGCCTCACCGAGTGTGCAGTAGGTGAAACTGCCGCCAAGCCCTTCAACCCGGTCAGTGATGCTTTTGACACCTTCCACCAGCAACTCTCCATCCTTTACCTTCTTCTCGATTTTGTCGAACCGGTGGCTCTCCATGTTCTCGATACTCGCAATCTGCATCAGCACTTTGTTGGAGTTTTTCAGGTCGGTGAAGGTGAGAGATTTTTTCAGAAGTTCTTCACGCTGTGTGCCCTGAAAGCTGTATCCGCCAATCACCCGGCGCACCCGCTCGGCTGTGAGATTATCGGCATACTCTTCGCACTCGACCAGAATGAATTGACGCTCGCCGCCATCCTTCTGATTGGCTGCAAGCACGGCATGGGCTGTGGTGCCAGAGCCAGCGAAGGAGTCGAGGATGATGGAATGCTCATTTGTTGCAAGATCAAGAACGCGCTTCAGGAGCAAGACTGGTTTCGGAGTAACGAAGACATCCCCCGAACTACCAAAGTTCAGGATAGAAATCAATTCCTTCTTTGCATCCTGTGTATGACCTACTTCATCCCAATCCCAAAAGGTCTGTGGAACTCTACCATCTTTCACCTCTGATAAAAAAATCTTTGGTGCTGGAATGTTGTTTCCACCCTCTCCCCACCAGATTCGACCATCTCGATCCATCTCCCAAAACTTTTCTTCCTTGACTCTCCAATAGGAACCAGGTGGTGGGCCATCTATTTTTCTTCCCCCAGGACACATGATTGAATATGTCCCTTTACTGTAATAGTTTCTTGCCGCAAGATTATTCGGCCTCCAAGCCCCTCTTGGGTCTCCGGTCTCTTGATATGCTGCGTTTTGCTCATCAGTTCGCGCAAGGAGATTTGGTGCCCAATTTTCCGCATCTTTGGCATAGACAAGAATGTAGTCATGATCTTCAGAGAAATGGCGTGCACTACTTTTCGGAGCATAGTTCTTTCGCCAAATGCAGGTTGCAACAAAGTTCTGTTCACCAAATATGACATCAAGCATACCTCTTGCCCTGTGCATCTCATTGTCGTCAAGAGTAATCCAGATACTTCCGGCATCGCCAAGCAGTTCATGCAGCAACCGCAACCGTGGCCACATCATCGCGCACCACTTGTCGTGGCGTAGACCGTCCTCAATGCCGACAGGATTCTCGTTCAGCCACTGCTGCATCATCGGGCTGTTCACATTGTCGTTGTAGCACCACCCCTCATTGCCCGTGTTGTAGGGCGGATCGATAAAGACACAATCGACCTTGCCCGCATACATCGGCAGCAGCGATTTCAGCGCATGGAGATTATCACCGTGAATGATCAGATTCCCGTCGAGTCGAGCCTCCCCTACCGACTTCGCCGCATCCGGCACCAGTGGCCTGTGAGGTACAGCGAGGTGATGATTGAAAACAAACTCCTTGCCCTTGAAACTCAGTTCAGGCATGACGGCTCTTCCTTTTTGACGTTATACTCTTTTTCATACTGCTCCAGCATCTCAATGCTCAGAACCAGTTGCACAGCAAACAAATATAGAAAACCGCACGAAACCAACGGCGACAAACCTGCTCTGCCCGTTTGTTACTTTGCACAAAGACCTCTCTTTTTAGCACCAGTAAGCTCCAGCAAAAAAAAATTTCATACACCCCATGTGAGATTGCCTTTGGGCGAAGATCTTTTTTTCAGAGTTTCAGATGGTCAGATTGCCAGATTTTCAGGAAGAAAAAGGACTGGAACGAACTACCCGAAAGCCAACATAGTTGCCCCCGCCCTCCGCATGATACTCGATCCGGGCAGAGCAACGCAGATACTCGGTATAATAGTTCCAGCAGCAGCCGCGCAACGCACGGGCGGATGCATCTTTAAAGTGTTTATTATCCATCCACTCCCAGACGTTGCCAGCCATATCATACAGCCCTTCCGGTGTCACCCCGTCGGGATAGTTCCCAACCGGAGTCGTTGTGCCTATGTCTTTATTATAGTTCGCAAGTGCTGAGTTGGGCCCACCCTTCGCTTCCGACCACGGATAACGACGTACTTCCTGTCCCGTTGTTCCTTGCTTGCCACCCGCAGCCCATTCCCACTCCATTTCATCAGGAAGACAGTAAAGTCTCTTGTCACCTTCAAGCAACGAAAGCCAGAGGCAATAAGCTCTGGCAGCATACCAGGTGACCCCAACCACCGGTAGATCTTCTCCATCGTATTTGCGATCCTCATCATACCGTGAACGAAAGAGTGTCGCAAAATCACTTTTACCGTTATTAAAATGAGCACCAAAATCCTTTCCCCACCTGTTATCGTTGGCGATAGCATCCAGTTCTGTATTGAATGCGGAAAGCAACTTCGACGCGGCTTTTGCCTCCAGCCAGACAATAAAAGAACGGTAAAGCTTGTTGGTTACCGGATATTTGGCAAAATAAGCATCTGGCACATCCACGATTTCACCCGTGACTGAATACCTGTAGTTTCCGCCCGGAATCAGGATGTACTCCGCATTCTGTTCATGAGAATTTCGGAACGATACCGGTTTTCCGCTGATGCTCTTTTCAGCTTTTGAGGTCAGTGACTGACCTCCAAGTGCAAGTATCACATCTTCCGTCCGATTGATAATGTCCCGATTTTCTACGGCAAGTTTTTGCTCCCGGAACTCCAGCAACGCTCCAAGAGAGGCCGGTTTGTTGATGGCTTTGAGGCAATCAAGAATCACCCGTTGCCTGCTGGCTGTTGTCGTCGGTTCAAGCAGCTTGTTGCACAGTGCATCAATTTTTTTCCCTTTGGCCTCTTCAATGATGGTTTGCAGCAACTGTTGCTGCTTTTGCGTCATCTCGTCACTCTGTGGCGAATCGAAGAGCTTGGCCATAAAGGCGTCAAACACTTTGGCATCAACCGAAGCAATAAAAAATCGGAGTGGCTCTTCCCACCAGTCATCACCGAAATTTGCAACAAGCGTGTTCAGATGCTCGTATGGCCGATCTTCCTTGAGCTGAACTCCTGCGAGATATTCACGGAACGATTTATGCCGGAAGAGGTACTCTTTGCCACCTGTCTCAACCAGCAACCCGGCGCGTTTGACCAGATAGTCGCAAAAAACTTCTGCTGATGGAGGAGCATTGAGCGTTTCGAGCCACTCCTCCATTTCAGTGTGCATTTCAGCTTTTGCCGCTTCATCTTTTTTGAGCCTCTCCTGCATCCAGAGTGAAACCGGCCCAAGCACCTGCCGGGCATGGGTTGCCGAGAGGAGAGGCTTGATATCCCGGCGTTTGTCGCGGAATTCAAGCAGATAGTTGAGCGCTGCATCGTAGAGTTCAACACGGCTTTCCGGGATGTACTCCCTCTCTTTCCACAAAATAGCCATGATCTGCAAAATCATGGGTATGGCGGCCAGTTGACGCAGCCCCTTGTTTTTCTCGACCTTGAGGTGCGCAACAATGGTGGTGGTGCGTTTTTCGGCCTCCTTTTTTTGCTTTTCCTGCCAGCTCTCTTCGTCAACGCCCTTCTCACAAGGCTCTTTCAGAAATGCGGCACTGAACCAGTTGCGCAAAAATCGCTCCTGCTGCTCTGCGGTAAAGTCCTGCACATCGGCTCGTTCGTACTCTGACGCAAGCTCAATGCCTTCATCCTTGCGATACCCTGTCGCCCGTGATGTCACCACAAAAAAAGCCTTGCTGAAACCGCTGAAGGCGTTGTCAATCCACCGACACACCTCTTTTCGCTCTTCGATGTTGCTGATTTCATCAAGACCATCAAGCAACACCAGTGAGTTGCCATGATTCAGCCAGTCATTGAAAACCTTTGCATCAATGGAGTGATGATGTTTTTCTGACCATGCAGCAAGCGTTCCTGGCAGCTTTTCTCTGCAACGACCCTCCTTGTCGCAAACAAGATCGCGCAATGGCAGGTAGAAAACATGAACCGGAGCGCTGAATCCAAGCTTCGCGAAATCCTCAAGCGCACAAAGGGCATAATACTTGAGAAGCGTTGTTTTACCCGAACCCGGATCACCGATGACAAGAAGCATCCGGCGACCTCTCCGGTCATGGAATGCCTGCTTCATGATCTCGTCAGGGTCAAGGATATGCTCACTTCCCTGCATGTCGCCCTCTTTTGCAACAGGGCCGCCTCTTTCATGGCCGTCGGAGAGGCGCAAAGGGACAAAGGTGTCGTTATTCAGGTTGACCTTGATACTCTCAACACCCGGTAACCCAAGCATACGAATGTAACCCAACTCCTCTTTGAGGATTTCCTGGTAGCGATCTGCGTGCTCTTCATGTTTTTTGTCAGCGTGTGGCTTCGTGACCTTGACTCCAAGAGGTTTGATGTGTTTTTTCGGGAGAACAAAGCGAAGATCAGATATGGCTTTAGCAGCCTTTTCCTTGAACTCCTCAATGCTGTTGAACTCAGCATAAACACGATGAACTTTCGAATCCGGCCCCATATTCTTCGCCCGCTCACGGAAGGCGTTCAGCTTGGCTTCCTTCTCCGGATCTTTTTCAATATCACTCTTCGTTATCGGATGCTTTTCTCCCATAATGAAAAGCAGGGTTGGCCTTCCCTGCCGCTCGGCTTCGTTAAACTCCAGCTCGGTAATCGAAAGCTTGCCTGGATTCCGCTTCGGACACTCCGGTGTCTGGCCGTATTTGTGGCTGATCAGAAGGATATAAGCAGCACTATCCTGCACCATCTGCAACGAAGAGTCGATCACATCCACGTCAGACTTGGCTGAATCATCCTCCATCACTACCGCCTTAAACCAAGCAGCATTAATAAGTTTGACCAGCGCAGCACGGTGCGCCTCCAGATCGGTGAAGGTGCTCGAAACCATAACTCCCTTGAAATCACGCGGCATAGAGGATGTATCGTTTGGCATAACATTGAGAAAACGTTGTTAACTGCCTGCACCTGTCAATCAAAAATGACGTAAATCCCGTTCACTTCTCACGTAGCAATACCGGCTGTTCCACAGCAACAACTATTCCGTAAACACTTTAAAAATAATACCACAAATATACAGAAACTGAATCACCGAGATCAGCAAGAACTGATTACAAGTCATTCCACGGTCTTGGCAGAATCAATAATAGTCATCCTCCCGCTGGTGACGAACGGCAAGAATAGTTACGGTAGATTGATCCTCGATTTCGAAAAGGGCGACATAACCCGAGTTTCCGAATGAAACAAGGAGTTCCCGAAGCAGCGGATTTTCCGGGATGGCTTTGCGGCAACTGAATGGAAATTCCCTTAAAAAGTCGAAACCTTTCGACAGTGCATTGAGCGCCTTTTCCGCTGCATACAGATCCTTTTCCAGAAGAAATGCATAGAGCCCCGCAAGATCCTCTTTCGCTTCGGGGGTAAAGCGGACAGTGAATGTCACCGCACCTTCTTTTTTGCTTCGATGAGCATTTTCTGAAGCTGGCCCATAACAACGTGCGCATCCTCATACTCTCCGGTGCTGCGGGCACGCTCCCCCGACGCAAGCCCACGGACAATGAACTCCTTATGACTGAGCCGACGTTCGATGTTCGCCCGAAGCGATGCCTCAATAAATGAAGAGAGGGTTTCACCCTGCTGCAAAACCTCTTCAGCCGCCTTGCGAAGCACAGGCTCAACGCGGAGCGACGGTAATGATGCGCTTTTCATAATTTCTTTTTGTAATAACGATTGCGTTGCAAATGCAATACAATATACACATACATGACCGAAAATCTGCAAACGCTTCAAGCAAAGAAACCAACTGTCCAGTCCTACTCTGAATACGGTTTGATCTGTGACAATGGCATGAGACCGCGCAAATCCGGTAGGTCGGCGGCGAGCCAGTGGCGGGGAACCCAATCGGGCTTTCCTGAAGGCACTTCGTCGGCATCTTCATAGCGCAACCATTCGGTCAGTTCGCCCTCTCCGTCCCAGAGACCTTCGCTTTGCGACCACAAGACCCACGAATTGCCAGCGGCTGATCTCGCAAAAAATTCAACTCCTGAATTGGCATCCCAGAGACGAGCGGTGCCGTCAGAGCCTGCTGTGAGGATGCGCTTCCCCTCTGGTGAAAAGGCGCAGGCATGAATCCAGCCTGAATGACCTTCGAATCGGCGAATTTCTTTACCCGATTCTGCATCCCAGAGACGAGCGGTGCTGTCAGAGCCTGCTGTCAGGATGCGCTTCCCCTCTGGTGAAAAGGCGCAGGCATTAAGTTCGCCTGAATGACCTTCGAATCGGCGAATTTCTTTACCCGATTCTGCATCCCAGAGACTAGCGGTGCGGCCAGAGCCTGTCAGGATGCGCTTCCCCTCTGGTGAAAAGACGCAGGCCCGAATCCTGCCTGAATGACATTCGAATCGGCGAATTTCTTTACCCGATTCTGCATCCCAGAGACTAGCGGTGCTGTTATCGCCTGTCAGGATGCGCTTCCCCTCTGGTGAAAAGGCGCAGGCCAGAATCCAGCCTGAATGACATTCGAATCGGCGAATTTCTTTACCCGATTCTGCATCCCAGAGACGAGCGGTGCTGTCAGAGCCTGCTGTGAGGATGCGCTTCCCCTCTGGTGAAAAGGCGCAGGCCAGAATCAAGCCTGAATGACATTCGAATCGGCGAATTTCTTTACCAGATTCTGCATCCCAGAGACGAGCGGTGCTGTCAGATCCTGCTGTGAGGATGCGCTTCCCCTCTGGTGAAAAGGCGCAGGCCAGAATCAAGCCTGAATGAC
>CAIXCO010000341.1 GCA_903917955.1 uncultured Chlorobiaceae bacterium
GTTACCACGCACTTGCTCCTTTTCTGTTGCCTGAGATAAATTCATTCATGTATTCGGTCACTACCAGCCGGTTGATGGTACGGGAGGCGTCCGGGTTGAGTTTTATGTTGCGCCGGGTCTGAAATTCGGCAATGACCATCGGCATCATCATCCGCTCAAAATAGCTTTCGTTTGCCAAAAGTTGAGTGTTCTGCAGCACCTGTTCGTCGGCCTGCTGTTTGACGCCGGTCAAGGCCTCGAAGATGCGCCGCTCCGTTTCAAAAAGCAGACCGCGCTCCAGCAGCCGTTTGTGAATGCGGGTATATTTCGGGTCGCCGTGATACTTGGCCTTGAGCTGATTGTTCTGACGGTTCAGCTCCTTGACCTGCTCGTAGATCTGATTAAGGGCGCCGATATTGGCGTTCATCTCATCCTGGGTTACCTCGTTGAGTCTCTTCTTTTTAAAGAGGCGCTCCAGCTCCTCCTTCAGGGTGATAAACCTGGGGTCTTGCTGGTCAAAATTATCGACAAGGGCTTCGCGAGTCTTACGCAGGGTATTTTTCAGCTTGTCGGCCAGCACCAGCTCCTCTTCGCGCACCTTGGTAAACATGAAGAGCACATCCTCCAGAGCGATATTGAGCAGATTGGAGGTGTCGGCGTTTGATTCGATGCTCTCCTTCAGGTTCAACAGGTCGAGATGGTTGCATGTTTCGCGGTAGAGCTGGTTGAGTTTCTGGAAATCGAGCTGCTGCAGCAAGCCATAGTCGCCCTGCATCCGGATCAAGTTATAGAGGCTGCGAGCATCGGCCAACGCTTTTTTGAGTGCCAGTACGGTGGCTCGATCCTGAATCTGGCTGATTTGCTGCGAGAAGTGCTCGGCGTTTTGAGTGTCGAAGCGAAACAGGATATCCTTGATCGCTTCGATCTCCCGGGTGATCTCTTCGGGGGACTTGAAAAGATTGGAATAGTGCTCAAGCTCGTCGCCAAGTTCGGCCTGCAGCTCTTCGAAATAGGCTTTGTTGGTGGCATCGAACTCTTTGCGGATGTCGGCGAAATCAACCACATAGCCGTAGCGAAAATCCCTGTAGGAGCGATTGACCCGGGTGAGGGCCTGAAGCAGGTTATGTTTGCGGATCAGCCGGCCCACATAGAGCTTTTTCAGCCTTTTGGCATCGAAACCGGTGAGGAGCATGTTGTAAACCAGCAAAAGGTCGATCTTGCCAGCTTTGAACTCCTCCACCCACCTCTTCCGATCCTCCTTGCAGCCTTCATCATACAGAATCAGGGCGCAGCGTTTAACCTTGTTTGCCTCGCTCTGCTGGTTTATGTAAATGATCGTGGGATCGGCGACTAACGGCAGCTCCCCGGGTGCCTCTTCATCTTCAGTGGAGAGTTTGATGCTATCGGGAGCCATACGTGACTGGAAGATTTTGAACATCTGCCGGGCCTGCTCGGAACTGTCGCAGATGACCATCCCGCCGATGGTGGGGTCGTTCAGGGCGGCACGGCTACGTTCGAAATCGTCGAGAATATAATCGAGCATCGGTTCAACAAAACGGGGATGGGCGTAGATCCACTTTTTCTCGATATCCCCCTGCTGGAGTTCCACCTCTGCAAGGGCGGCCTGCAGGGAGAGCTTATACCTCGTGGCAATTTCCTCGCGGATCAGGCGCAGGGTATATCCGTCAGCGATGGAGGCGTTGTAGTAGTATTTGTGGATGTAGTCGCCAAAGAGAGCGCGGGAGTTGTAGTCGTCACCCAGGAGTGGTGTGCCGGTGAGGCCGATCTTGATGGCGTTCTGGTCGGACTGGCTGAGGTTGGCAAGAAAGCTGCCTGTCGGGTTATAGCTGCGGTGAACTTCGTCAAGAAAATAAATTCTCTGGATGGTGACATCGTAATCTTCGGCACGAACCACATCGGGGTCATCCTCGAACTTCTGGATATTGACCACGGTGATCTCCCGCCTGCCGGAGTGATTGTGGAGTGCGTTGTTGGCTTTGATATCGCGAGCAAAATCCTCGCGAGTGCCGATGGTGTGCACCGTGAGACCGCGACTGGAAAACTCCCGCTGCGCCTGTATGAGCAGGTCGAGACGATCAACAATGAAGTAGAACTTGGGAATGATACCGCTACGCTGGAAATAGTCGGTCAAAAAGTGGACGTTGTAATAGGCCAGCGCGGTTTTTCCACTGCCCTGGGTATGCCATATAATCCCTTTGCGAATGCCGGAGTCCAGCTTTTTTTCAATTGCTTTGGTGGCAAAGAGCTGCGGGTAACGCATCACGTGCTTCTGCTGGCCATCGGATTCGTTGACAAAGGCCAAAGAATATTGCAGAAGAAATGAGAGGCGTTCGCGGCTGAAGAGAGAGGTACAGAGGCGGTTGGTCGGCGTGTCGGGCGACTTGTTGCTGATAAACTCCGGGCTGTGCTTGATGACGTTCAGATTGTTGTCGTGCAGGACCTCGTTTTCGATCTTGTCATCCTCGTCGGCAAGAAGTTCAGAGAGGTTCAGCTCCTCTTCTTCGCGAAAATAGTTGAAAACAGGGGCGTCGTAGGAGGAGCTGGCGTAGAAAGCTCCCTCAATGGGTTGCGGAGAGCCGTCTTCATACTCCATGTTGTTGGAGAAGACCATCAGTTGTGTGATGTTGATGAAACGACGGAAGCGCGAATTCCGGCAGCGCGTGATGATACGGTTGCGTTCGGCCAGAATCCCTTCGCGATTGTTTGGTTTCTTGACTTCAATGAAAACAAGGGGCATACCGTTGACCAGCAGGGTGATATCAGGCCGGAATTCATCGTCACCGTTTTTGTAGGTCAGTTCGGTGACAACATGGAAGCTGTTGTTGGTAAAATCGGCAAAGTCAATCAATTTTATGCCGGAGCGTTCAGTGAGCCGTTCATACAACGCCTTGCCGAGGTCTTCATTGTCAAGCAGGAGCTTCACATCGGCCAGCAAGCGTTTGCTATCGTCGGCCTCAATGCCGGGGTTGATCCTTGTTATGGCTGCGGTGAACAGCTCCGGAAAGATGTTGCTCTCTTGATCCCATTTCGCATGTTTGAGAGAGAGATAGTGGTAGCCAAGCCTGATTAGATGCAGAATGCAGGGTATTTTGACTCGCGAATCTTCACTGAAAATCATA
>CAIXCO010000342.1 GCA_903917955.1 uncultured Chlorobiaceae bacterium
CTAGCAGCCTGTCGGACTTTAAATACGCCATAATGTTTTGAAATTTCATAATAAAGCATTATATTATAAACGATTAGGCGCTATTTTTTATCTACAGCTTTTCAGTTTCTAATGTTCGATTTTGCCTTATGAGTACCGACTTTATCAAAGCAGATCGTGATACCCCGTTTTTGTTCCCTCCATCAGTTCAGGAATGGTTACCCAAAGATCATTTGGCCCGTTTTGTGGTTGATATGGTGGCTCAACTTGACGTGTCATCCCTCAGAGGTGTTTATACCGGCAAAGGCTCAAGGCCGTATGATCCAGCCTTATTGCTCTCCTTGCTTTTTTTCGGGTATTCAACGGGAGTATTTTCCAGCAGAAAGCTTGAACAGGCAACCTATGAGTCTGTAGCGTTCCGTTACATTACCGGTAATCAACATCCCGATCATGATACCATCGCGATGTTCAGGAAACGGTTTTCAGCAGAGCTGAAGGATTTGTTCAATCAGATTCTCATCATTGCCCATGAAATGGGGATTTTGAAGCTTGGTACGGTGAGTCTTGATGGCACGAAAGTCAAGGCCAATGCGTCGAAGCATCAGGCTCTGAGCTGGCAACATGCGTGTAAAATTGAACTGCAACTGCAAAAAGAGGTTGAGCAGCTATGGTTACTGGCCGATCAGGCCGATCAAGCATTGATTCCTGATGGTATGAAAATTCCCGAAGAACTTGAGCGACGCGAAAAACGTCTTGCAACGATAGCGGAAGCCAAGAAAAAAATTGAAGCACGGGCAACAGAACGCTATGAACAGGAAAAGCAAGTCTACGATAACAAGCTTGCGGAACGGGAAAAGAAAGCCAAAGAGCGAGGCAGAAAACCAGGAGGGAAAGCACCCAAGCCGCCAGAGCCAGGGCCAAAACCTCATGATCAGGTTAACCTGACCGATGAAGAATCCAGGATTATGCCGACAAGTGGAGGCGGATTCATGCAGGCTTTCAATGCTCAAACAAGCGTTGATGTCGACACCATGCTGATTGTTGCAACTCATGTGACCCAACAATCCAACGATAAACAGCAAATCGAACCCGCAATTGCAATGCTGGAACAATTACCTGAACAACTCGGTCAAGTCAATGAAATCATAGCTGATGCTGGATATTTCAGCAAGTCCAATGTTGATGCTTGTGAAGAAGCGAGCATCAATCCGCTGATAGCCCCTGGCAGAGACAAGCATAATCACCACCTCGAAGAACGACTCAGTAAACCGGAGCCTTTGGCTGAAGATGCCGACAGTGTTGCCAAAATGAAGTTCCGCTTGAAAACCCCGGAAGGGAAAGCCATTTATGCCGTTCGTAAGAGCACGATCGAACCAGTATTCGGGATTATTAAATCAGTGCTTGGGTATCGACAATTTATGCGACGAGGATTGGAAAATGTCGATGCAGAATGGACGCTGGTAAGCCTTGCCTGGAATCTGAAAAGACTGCATGCCTTGGCGAAGCCACGCCCAAAAAGACAAGTAATGGCCGCTTGTAAGGCGAAATCAGGAGTACAAGGCTGCCAATTGGGGGCTTTTTTGTGTGCTATGCGCCTGGTGTGGCTTTTTGCGGCTAAAATGAGCGTAAAAAGAACCGTCGAGCATTTTTTTGCGAATAGCGCCTCTATTGTTTGTCCGACAGGCTGCTAGTTGACACTCTTGTCAGCCAAGTTACTCAAATGAAGACTCGAATTCAGAACTACAACAATGACCTTGCCAAACTCGTTGTTAAGGGTACTGAGGTTCAAGTCCAAAGGCATGCAGAGCTTAGCGAAACCGTTCAGGGGCTCAGGAGCAAGATCCAATCCTTTACCAATCAACGCCGCACTTTCATCGCAATGCAGGATGAGGTGGTTAGCACCCGCTCGACAAAGGCTCCTGAGCTTCTTCGTCAAACGCGGGATCGGCATAGCCATAGTGGGCTTAGTGATGAACAATGGAACGATTTTCTCCTGATCTATAAGGGAAACGTTGACAGTCGTCTCACTGGCTACGTGGAATGGGCGGACAAGCATATTGCGGAACTTACAGGTCAGCCAGTAGAGCTTATCGACACGAACAAGCCGCTTATTGCAGATGACGTCGATCTCGGAACGTTGAATCTGTCAACAATCGTCGCAGAGATGACGAGGCTGGAAACCTTATTCAGTACGGATAAGCTGATTCGAGACCAGTATGCTGCATTGACCAATCGCATCGGTCAAGAGCGCACCGCTCTAAATGCACTGGAAGCCAGGCTTACCGATGCACAAGGGGCTGCCACCCGAAGGAAAAATTTGCAGATTGAGCGCGACAATGCTTACGGGCGAGCGTTTGACGCGATTATCAGCGTGCAGGAAGCACTTGCTGAACTCTACGCCCCTTTAATGGCTCGGCTCGCAGCCTCTTCTGGAACACTGCGCAAGCTCAGCTTTTCCGTCCGACGCACCGTTGATTACCAAAGGTGGGGAACTTTCGCAGAAGAAAATCTACTTGATCTTCGTAAGGCAGGCCCTTTCAAGGGTAGCGGTTCTTTAGTTGATATTGCTAAGAAAATGCTGATACCAGCATGGGAGAATGGTAGTGCCGAGGACATTCAAACGGCAATGACGGAATTCATTTCAACCTACCGAAAAGATCTGCTAGAGCATGCGCCTTACGTTCCAACTCAGCAGGCTGAGTTCAGGTACTGGTCAAAACAGTTTGCTCTTTGGCTCTTCGGAATCGATCACATCTCGGTTCGATACGAGATTGTCTATGACGGCATTGACATCCGAAAGCTATCACCAGGAACGAGGGGTATTGTTTTATTACTTCTTTACCTCGCACTGGATGACTCCGATGATCGCCCTCTTATAATCGACCAGCCGGAAGAAAACCTGGATCCAAAGTCAGTCTTCGAAGAGCTTGTGTCACTTTTCATCTCAGCGAAAACAAAGCGACAAGTCATCATTGTCACTCATAACGCCAATTTAGTAATCAACGCCGATGCGGACCAGATAATTATCGCAGAGGTTGGACCGCATCACAAGGGAGGACTCCCACCAATTACATACAATGCGGGAGGCTTGGAAAATACAGTCATTCGCAAAGCAGTCTGTGATATCCTTGAAGGAGGAGAAATGGCATTCCGCGAGCGAGCAAGACGTCTTCGTGTTAGACTAGAGCGTTAATTAATAATCGGTTAGTGGATGTGCTATTCAAATAGTGACATACCGACGAACTGGATTCTGGTATGCGCAAGATGATGATATACCGCAAAAAATTTTGATTTCATGAAACAAGGGTTCTTTTGCTGATACATACCGGTTAACTTGTATTCGCTTGACAGGTGTCGTATTTTTGCGTTATCGGAGATGTCGTATTTTTGCAATGTAAACTCTTCATAATAAATGAGCAGATACGGTAGTTTAGAGTATAAGATTATGGCTCGAATGGCAAGGAAGAAGTGCTCTGTATTCGTGCGTGAAGATTTTAGGGATTTGAGTGACTAGCAGCCTGTCGGAATTGAGATTTTCGCCAAAAAAAGCTATGATGTCGCCCATAAGCTGCAAGTCACCATTTTTTTGATCTTGGTCATTTATGACCGTACTTTTTTCTGTTGAGAAGGCCGAAACAAGGTCAATCA
>CAIXCO010000343.1 GCA_903917955.1 uncultured Chlorobiaceae bacterium
CGGATTATTGTCTATCAGTCAGGGGGCTCCTCTTTCCTCCCCTCAGAGAATATTATCATCGGCAACGTCGGCTTTTATGGCGCAACCTCCGGAGAGGCCTTTATCCGAGGAATGGCCGGAGAGCGCTTCTGTGTCCGCAACAGCGGTGTGACCGCCGTGGTTGAGGCCATTGGTGATCACGGCTGTGAATATATGACCGGCGGTACGGTGGTCATTCTTGGCAAAACAGGCCGGAACTTTGCTGCCGGTATGTCGGGCGGTATTGCATACATTTATGATGTGGATGGCACCTTTGTCGGCAACTGCAACCGCGAAATGGTTGATCTCTCTTTGGTTGATGATGTGCTGGAGCTTGCTACGCTTCAGTCACTTATTGAGCGCCATGTAGAGTATACCGGAAGCGACCTTGGCCAGGCAATTCTTGATGACCCGGGGGCCCTTCGTCAGCGTTTTGTCAAAGTGATGCCGCAGGATTACCGTCGTGCGCTTGAAGCGATGAGAGAGGTTGAGGCTGCCGGACTGAGTGGAGATGAAGCGGTCATGGCCGCTTTTCATAAAAATATTCATGACCCGGCGCGAGTTTCAGGGAATTAAGAGTTTCGCGTGGTGACAGAGCCTGGTTGAAAAAGATTAAATTATTGATATGGGTAAAGTTAAAGGTTTCATGGAGTTCCAGAGAGCACTGCCCGCCGACAGGGCGCCTCTGGAGAGGATACAAGACTGGCAGGAGTTTCACAAGGAGATGGAAGCCGCTGACCTGCAAAAGCAGGGAGCCCGCTGTATGGATTGCGGCACACCCTACTGCCACACCGGCTTCATGCTGAGTGGTATGACAAGTGGCTGCCCGATTCACAACCTTGTGCCTGAGTGGAATGACTATGTCTACAACGGATTCTGGCACGAAGCCTACGACCGCTTGATGAAAACCAACAACTTCCCGGAGTTCACGGGAAGGGTTTGCCCGGCTCCCTGCGAAGGCTCCTGTGTGCTTGGTCTTATTGAACCTCCGGTCACCATCAAGAACATTGAGTGCTCCATTATTGAGCACGCTTTTGCCGAAGGGTGGGTAGCACCAAAACAGATTGCCCACAGAACCGGAAAACGGGTGGTGGTTGTTGGTTCCGGCCCTTCAGGTCTTGCCTGTGCCGACCAGCTCAACAAGGCAGGCCACAGCGTCACCGTGTTTGAGCGGGATGACCGTTTTGGCGGCCTGATGATGTACGGCATACCCAACATGAAGCTCGACAAAAAGCTTGTTGTTGAGCGCCGTATTGAACTGATGAAAAGCGAAGGTGTTACCTTTGTCGAGAACACCGAGGTTGGGGTTGACTACCCGGCCGACAAGCTCCTTGAAGAGTTTGACGCAGTCATCCTCTGTACGGGTGCAACAAAGCCCCGCGACCTTGATGCCGAGGGACGCAAGTTTCCCGGCATCCACTTTGCCATGGACTTTTTGCGCTCAGGCACCAAAGCGCTGCTCGACCAGAGTGCACCGCAGCTTTCAGCCGAAGGTAAACATGTGGTCGTTATTGGTGGCGGAGATACCGGTACCGACTGCGTTGCAACCTCATTGCGCCAGGGGTGCAAGAGTGTGCTGCAGCTCGAAATTATGCCAAAACCTCCCCTCGATCGCCAGCTCAACAACCCCTGGCCCGAATGGCCCAAAACCTTCAAGGTTGACTACGGGCAGGAGGAGGCGGCTGTTGTGCAGGGAGAAGATCCACGCCAATACTCCATGATGACCAAGAAATTTCTTGCTGATGCCACCGGTGCCCTGCAGGCGGTTGAGGTCTCCAAGGTTGAGTGGGTCAAAGAGGAGGGACGCTTTGTGCCCCGCCCGGTTCCGGGCACTGAAGAGATCATCTCAGCCGATCTTGTACTGCTTGCCATGGGCTTTATTGGCCCCGAGGAGCACCTTTTGCAGCAACTGCAGGTTCTTCAGGACGAGCGCTCCAACATCAAGGCAACAGAAAAAAATTATCGCACCAACCGCGACGGAATCTTTGCTGCTGGCGACGCCCGCCGTGGCCAGAGCCTTGTCGTTTGGGCTATCCATGAAGGCAGAGCTGCCGCACGTGAATGTGACCGGTTTTTGATGGGTGACACCAGTCTGCCCTGAACTTTATTTAACGAGAGAGAGTTATGGAACAGCAAAAACTCAAGGAGCTTCTTGATACCCTTCACAAGGAGCTTGAACAGGTAGA
>CAIXCO010000344.1 GCA_903917955.1 uncultured Chlorobiaceae bacterium
CTCATCCATCAGGGTGAGGGTGACACTTTGTCCCTCGCACGCATGGTCAACCTCCCCAAATCCCCTGATGATCGACTTGACCCTCGTCTGTACGCCTGACGGCAAAATACGCAGAGCATCTCCGGGGCGAATAACTCCCTCAGCGATGCGTCCGCAATAGCCACGAAAATCAAGATTGGGACGGTTAATCCACTGCAGTGGCATACGAAAGGCACTGCGGCCCGTCGCCTCACGCACATCCACACGCTCAAGATGCTCCATCAGGCTGGGGCCGCTGTACCAGGGGGTATGGCTGCTTGTGAAGAGAACGTTATCGCCCTCCAGACCTGAAAGGGGAATGGCCTGAATGGCGTGAAAGGCAAACCCTTCGGCAAATTCCCGGAACTCCGCTTCAATGTCGGTGAAGACTTGCTCCTCAAAACCAACCAGATCCATCTTGTTGACTGCAAGCACGATCTGGCGAATACCCATCATGGCCGCAATACGGCTGTGACGCCGGGTTTGCACCAGCACCCCTTTACGTGCGTCAACAAGGATAACTGCCAGATCGGCCGTAGATGCCCCAGTTGCCATATTACGGGTATACTGTTCATGCCCCGGGGTATCGGCCACAATATAGCGTCGCCGATCGGTGGCAAAAAAGCGATAGGCGACGTCAATGGTGATACCCTGCTCGCGCTCTGCCTGTAACCCGTCAACGAGAAGTGCCAGATCAATCCTTTCGCCCTGGGTTCCATAGTGGCGTGAATCACTTTCGAGCGAACTGAGCTGGTCATCAAAAATGTTTTTGCTCTCAAAGAGCAACCGCCCAATCAGCGTGCTCTTGCCATCATCAACGCTGCCACAGGTAATAAAGCGGAGTGTCTCCTTGCGGCTCTCGGCTTCAATCAAGGCAATACTCTCTTTTACGTGCTCGCTTTCCATTAAAAATAGCCCTCCTGTTTTTTCTTTTCCATTGAACCTGGTACATCAGAATCAATCAGCCGTCCCAGCCTTTCCGAGCAGGTCGCATGGAGCGTTTCGGCAATCACCGCCTCAAGCGTCTCTGCGTCAGACTCAATCGCCGCAGAGAGTGGCCAGCAGCCGAGTGTTCTAAAGCGCACCCGTTTCATGGCAGGCTCTTCACCCGCCTCAAAAGGAAAGCGCTCATCATCGACCATAATCCACTGCCCGCCCCGGTTGACCACGGGCCTCTCGGCTGCGAGGTAGAGAGGAACAATAGAGATATTTTCATCACGGATGTATTGCCAGATATCCAGTTCAGTCCAATTGCTTATCGGGAAGACCCGAATGGTTTCACCGGCGTGGATACTCGTATTATAGAGCGACCAGAGCTCCGGGCGCTGTGCCTTGGGCTCCCATCGGTGACCGGGAGAGCGAAAAGAGAAAATCCTCTCCTTTGCCCGGCTTTTCTCTTCATCGCGGCGCGCTCCGCCAAAAATCACATCAAAATCATAGAGGTCAAGCGCCTGCTTGAGGGCCTGCGTTTTCATCACATCGGTATGGTAATTACTGCCATGAACGAAGGGGTTAATGCCCGCCGCCTCTCCTTCAGGATTTTTGTAGACCAGCAGCTTCATGCCGCTCTCGGCAGCCATGCGGTCGCGATGGGTATACATGGAGCGGAACTTCCAGCCGGTATCGACGTGCATCAGAGGGAAAGGGGGAGTGGCCGGATAAAAGGCCTTGCGGGCAAGATGCAGCATAACGGATGAATCCTTGCCGATCGAATAGAGCATCACCGGATTTCGCGCTGTCGCAAC
>CAIXCO010000345.1 GCA_903917955.1 uncultured Chlorobiaceae bacterium
AATACTGAATTTGTCATCGGGGATGTCGGTCAGCGACTTTTCAGTCAGGTGCTTTGCCCAGGTCACAAAATCAGCTTTTTCATTCAGTGTACTGAACTTGACAGTCAAAAGTTCTATGGCACTCAAGTAACCCCTGTTAGTGGTATCGCCGTTGACTGTATGCGCTTGTCCTGAATTATCCTATAAATCGCAGTATGCTTGAATTTGCGGAAATTATGGTAGAACTCATATTGGATGACCCTCTTCACCATTTCCTCCGATGGCACCTCGGAAGAGTAAGTCCGCATCCACCAAGTATGGCGAATTCGGATTTCCTTTGCATGTTCGATGGCTAGAATTTGAAGCGTGCCTATCGCTATCAGGGCAAAGTTAACAAAGGCCTCAACCGCGTTCATCGCATCGGCAAGTAGGCGCTGGCTTTTTTTCGGCATATCCTTCAACTGTTCAATGGTGAACGACTGGTCTTTTGGAACTTGCCATGCCTTAGTCCAGAAATGATAGCAAAACCCGCCGATGACGTGCTTGAACATTTTGAAGGTGATCTCAATTTTGAAGCGTTTGCTGTAGAGGCTGACTATTTCACCGGGTGCCATGGTCAAATCCGAACAGATCAGAATAAACTTCTCTGTGCCGTCTTTGACTAGCACAAAGCGCAGTGTGTCGTCCCACACAAGATCCAGGCAGAGAATCGAAAGCGTTTTCGTCTCGTTATAAACACTGACAACAACGTTAGAAAAATCTTCTGGCCTAGAGGTAAAAAGTTTAGTTAACCAAATTTTACTTCCGTACTTCGGTGGACGGCCACGTCCGCAATATTCAGCAGGATGCTGCTCTCTGACAACAATATTGCTTTTGGCACGAGTAATGATATGAAGCAGGCGCTCACCATCTTTTCGGCGCAATGCCTTGGCCATTGCAAATATTGGGGAGGCTGCAAAGTAAGCGTCCAACACTGCGACACAAGGCTCTGCGATATTACTCGCCACCGTGACAAGGAGTTTACCCATCAAGGTGGTCACAGTGGTCTTTTCAACACCGTTAACCTTTGGAGGTTCCTTGCCTTGAAGCTGGCGCAAGGCTGCGGCTCCCTCATGAAGTTCTGCAGCAATCGGAATACAGAAAAGCTTCTCCATGCCGCCTGCCAGAATACCCACAACACCGAAGTGATGCCCGAATATCCATGGGGCCTTCCCGGAGTTCTCGGATTCCTGGTGCAACTTTTTAACGCCGGGCATGTACTCGGCCTCTTTGGCCGCCTTGATTCCGTCTCCTAACAGCACAAGCGCCCCGCTCTGCGTACGTACTGCATAGCGGTTAGTCACCAAAACTTGCCAGTGCCGCATGACTTTATCGAGCTTTACCGCACCGGAACGGAAAAAGGCCAGAAAGGTTTCGTAAAGATCGGATCGGACACCCAGCCAACGAATGCTGGACGACACCCCATGGTGATCGAGACGAATAATGAACCCGAAGACAGCTACAACAAACCAGCGAAAAGTTGCAGCTCTTGGGAATGCTTCTTTAAAAGTCATCAATACTATTCCAAGTTGTCCAATCATGGGGTGGCCTCACAAGAGCAGGATGGTCAGAGAATAAGGCTGATAATAGTAAAGATTTCTCAGGTTATTTCTGGCGCAAACCAAAAGTGTTGGGGGCCACTCTCACGAAGCGTTTCTCTTTTCGAACTTGCTTGATGATCGCCGAGGACAGCGAGTCTCTGTCCAAGGTGATTCCGAACTCCTTTTCGATGGCAGCAATGATATCGTTGACGTGCAACGGTTTACTAGCCGCAACCAATACAGTCTCAATCATGAAAAAATTGGACGTACGTTTTAGTGGTGTTTCTTCGGAGGCCAACGGCTCACCGGACAGTCGTTGAATAAGTGCAAGTTTGAATTGTGCAACTTCCTTTTCATACTGCAGAAAAAGCTCTTGTGATCTCATTGTAAATCCTCTCAGTGCTTAGGAATTGGGTGGTAACACTGGGAGTATATAACAATATTCACAGTACGTCAATACAATGGACGTACTGCGAAGAGGATGTCAATATAAGGCTGCAATATGTAACTAGCCGAATACGTAGTAAAATTATCAAAGAACAACACTTTAAAACGTACGTATAAAAATAGAACTTTTGACTGTCAAGTTAGTATGTTCCTAAGCGGGAAGTCACTAATGGTAAACTTCATCTTGCCTGATGCTACCTTGGAGAGGTCAAGGATGTCATTTATCAGCGAGAGC
>CAIXCO010000346.1 GCA_903917955.1 uncultured Chlorobiaceae bacterium
GAGGGATTGCGCCTATAACGATGGTGCTTATCCCATAGGGTTTGGTCAAACCATCTCCCAGCCCTATACGGTTGCTTGTATGACAACTCTGCTCGTTGAGCGTTGCCCATCGGGAAGGGTGCTCGAAATAGGCACAGGATCAGGCTATCAGGCGGCAATACTTGATGCCCTCGGCTATTCGGTTTTTAGCATGGAACGGATTTTTGAGTTGCATGAGAGAGCAAAAAAACTTATTTCGAAGCTCGGATTGCATGTCGTCTGCCGCCATGGAGACGGAACGCTGGGATGGATGGAGCATGCGCCTTTTGATGGCATCGTGGTCACGGCAGGCGCTCCCGGGGAACCGGAGTCGCTGATGCTCCAGCTTGCCGAAAGAGGCTGTATGATAGTACCCATTGGCGGGAATGGTTCACAGCAGATGACGGTTATTCAGAGGGTGGAGGGCGGTTTTAAAAGGGAGGTGTTTGAATATTTTACCTTTGTACCGTTGATTGGAAGGGAAGGTTGGGGCGACACTGTTTTTTAACAACATCTTAATGAAGGGATGATTTATGGCTGTAATGTCCAGCTTGCGCGATAAGACTCATATTGTATTGTACACCCTCCTCGCAGCATTTCTTGTGCTGATTGTTTTTGAATGGGGTATGAATTTTACCGGGAAGAGCGGTAAAAAAGAGAATCAGGTGGGCAAAGTTAACGGGAGTGTCATCTCGGCAACCCAGTATGATGACGCCTGCAAGGCGATAACCGAGAATTTCAGAAGAAGGAACCCGGGCGCAGAAGTGACGCCGGAGAGTGAACTCGAATTTCAGGAGCAGGCATGGGCCACCCTGGTAAAACAGAGCCTGCTCGATCAGCAGTTTGAGAAATTTGGCATTACCCTTCAGGATCAGGAGGTTGTTGAAGCTCTTAACGGCTCTACTCCGCCAAGGGTGATTCAGCAGTATTTCACCAATCCGGCCACGGGCACCATTGATCGCAACAAACTGGAGACACTTCGTCGTGACCCTCGCGAAAAAGAACTTTGGCTGCAGCTTGAAAAGTATGTTCGCCTGGAACTCAAGGAGAGCAAACTGCTCAGGGCATTACTGACCCTCAATCATGTGACCGACAAGGATCTTGGCGATCTTGTCAACAGGGTCTTTACCCGTTTTTCCGCCTCATTTATTCCTTTTCCGTTAAGTTTTGCCGGCAGCGACAGCAGCTTTCCGGTAAAAGAAGAGGAGATCAAAAAATATTACGATGAGCATAAAGAACTGCTGAAACAGGAAAAGCCATCAAGAAACGCAGATTACGTCTTCTTCCCCCTCACGGCCTCATCAAAAGACAGTCTTGCTGCCCGCACCGAACTTGAAGCGCTTCGCGCACAGTTTTCCACCTCGGTTAACGACACCGATTTTGTAAAAGTACAGAGCGATAATCCAGCAGGGGTCAACAAAGCCTTCAGCCGTGCCGATTTTTCACCGGCAGCAGGGGATGCTTTTTTCACATCGTCGAATGTCGCACCAGGAACGATTGTTGGCCCAATCGCCGATCAGGGTAGCTACCGCCTGATCAAGATCAAGCAGGTGAGCGCCTCCGCTCAGCCAGCAGCAAGGGCCTCGCATATTCTCTTGCGCTTCAATCCCTCAAGTGCTGACGATGTACAGAGAGTTCGTGAGCTTTCGGTCTTTATTTTCAAACAACTGCAGGAAGGTGTTCCGTTTGATCTTCTTGCTAAA
>CAIXCO010000347.1 GCA_903917955.1 uncultured Chlorobiaceae bacterium
AAGAGCTTGAAAACAGATTGCAGCACACCAGCATCCCTGCTGAACATCCAACCCGGCGCAGGGCCGAACATCTCACAGAAAAAAGGAGTTACCCTTTTTCTGCTGAGCGCTCTCATTGCCTTTCTGCTCATCCTGATTCTCCAGGCAGATCTTGTGCTGATCAGTTTTCACTCCCTCTTTATCGCAACGGCGCTCGTTGTCTCTGCACCAGAAGCTTTTTGGGAGATTTTTTCGGCAGAGATCCTCGAATTCTGGATTGCAGCCATCTACCTCGTTGCCGTACCAATCATTCTGGCGTTTATTGCCTGGAAATCATTTCGGAAAAAAGCGGTAGAGCAGCAACACCGTGATGAGCTGAGCCTTGGAAAAATAAGCCTCAAGGCCTTCATGCGCTACACCGTAGCCCTCTACGCTTCGGCCATTATCTTTGTCCTTTACTCTGCAGCATTCCTTGCCCCCTTCATCGCCCCCTTCAGCCCCTATGATCAGCAGGACTTTCTCGTCACCGCCTACCAGCCTCCCCTCGCACGGCTTGAAGCTCTGGTACTCCGGCAGCCAAAAAACCTGATCATACCCCTGCAGCAAGGGAGCGGAACAACCATCAATCTGGCAAACAGCCTTATCAATGATTTTCAGCTTCTGAAAACACGCAACGAACCAAACGCCATCCGTTTTGTCAACGAATATCGTATTGAAGGCAACAACGTCATCTATCGTCAGGGCATACGCACAAAAACCATTCTCCTCGGGGAACTGGCAGGAGGTGGAAAAAGCAATCTCGCCGTTAAACGCACCTTCATCCTCGGAACAGACCAGTACGGACGCGACATTTTCAGCCGGGTCATCTACGGCTCAAAAATTTCTCTCTCCATCGGCTTTCTTGTTGTGTTGATATCCGTCACCCTCGGCACCGTCATCGGAGTCACTTCAGGCTATTTCGGCGGCTGGATCGACGCAATTATGATGCGGATTGTTGATATTCTTATCGCTTTTCCTGCGCTCTTTCTCATCCTCATCATCATAGCCACTTTCGGCAACTCCATCTACCTCATTGTCATCACCCTCTCCTTTACCGGATGGATGGGAGTCGCAAGGATTGTCCGAAGCCAGGTACTCTCGCTCAAAGAGCAGGAGTTTATCCTTGCCGCCAAATCCCTCGGCCTTTCAAGCATGAGAATCATCTTCCGCCACTTGGCACCCAATACTTTGACCCCGGTCATCATAGCAGCAACACTGAGGATTGGCAGCATTATTTTGACCGAAGCCGGCCTCTCCTTTCTCGGGCTCGGCGTTCAGCCGCCAACCCCAAGCTGGGGTAATATCATCAATGAAGGACGCGACAGCCTTTTGAACTACTGGTGGATTTCAACCTTCCCCGGTATTGCCATTCTGACAACCGTAGTCTGCTTCAACCTGATCGGCGATGGTGTCCGCGATGCCCTTGATCCAAGAATGAGGGGATAAAGGCGATGCAACAGTCGAAAAAGCATACTGTATGAAAAAAACAGCACAACTCACCCTCCTCGAAAAAGCCATAAAAGAGCTTGGCTACAGCATGCGCTATGAAAAAGGCAATTTTCTCGGCGGAGAGTGTCGTCTCAAAGAGGATCGGGTGGTCATCGTCAATAAATTTCTCCCCCTCGAAGGAAAAATCTACACCCTCGCTCTTGTCATCAGCAAAATCAGCACCACCACACTCTCACCCGAAATCCAGAAAATCATCGACAGCCTTGAGAAAGCATCCTGCAAACAGAACAGTAAGCTGATGGATGAGCTTTAGCACTTATACAGAACAAACAAGCTCCCGGTAAAAATGACAAGAAATAAGACAAGAAAAATTCGCATTATAAAGCGATGCCGGATTATGGCCCGATGAATGATGCCTAATGTTTTAAAACATTCAAGAGCGCTGTAAGCAACATTTCGCCTTGCAATTCATAACCCGCCCTGTTAAAATGCAGCATATCTGGTCGGTAAATCCCAATGTTTTGAAAAATCATGTGTTCCTTTTCGCCGCCCACAATATCATAAAGGTTCCATGAACTTATTTTTTCTTCGGAGCTAACCGTTAAAAGCACATCTGCAACAGTTTTAATGACTGCGTTTGCTCTTAAACTGTGATAAAAAGATGGTGCGGGCGTTGTTATGAGAAAAACCGCATCTGGCGATATCTGCTTAAGATGCGTTACCATGCTCCTCACCTGCAAGCCAAAATCCACAGCGTTCAAGTTCTGGTTCTGAGCCTCATTGGTACCAAGAGAGATGATGTAGCAATCAGCTTGCAATGCGCCAATCTGCTCCCAGAAAAG
>CAIXCO010000348.1 GCA_903917955.1 uncultured Chlorobiaceae bacterium
CGATTTTGCCTTTTTTCCGGAGAACCATCGCTTTCAGGTGCCCGAAGAGTGCCACTGGAACGACGTTCGTTCCAGAAGCGCCAATATTGGTCATGCGCTCCAGAAAGCCATGCGCAGCATTGAGCAGGCCAACCCGGATACCCTTCACGGAATTTTTGGTGATGCCCAATGGAGCAACAAAGAGCGTTTGGCGGACCATACACTTCGCGAAATGATAGAGCATTTCAGCTCGCAAACCCTCTCACTCTTCAACTGCCCCGAAGATGAACTCGGTATCGGCTACGAGTTCCTCATCAAAAAATTTGCCGACGACTCCGGCCATACCGCAGCGGAGTTCTACACCAATCGAACGGTGGTTCACCTGATGACCGAAATGCTTGAGCCCAAACAGGGAGAGTCAATCTACGACCCCACCTGCGGCTCAGCCGGGATGCTGCTCTCAGCCGTCATGCACCTGAAACGCCAGAACAAAGAGTGGCGCAATCTCCGCCTCTTTGGGCAGGAACGCAACCTGCTCACCTCGGCGATTGGCCGCATGAACCTCTTCCTCCACGGTATCGAGGACTTCCGTATTGTGCGCGATGACACCCTTGCCAATCCCCTTTTTGTTGAGGGCGACCGCCTGATGCAGTTTGATGTGGTGCTTGCCAATCCACCCTACTCCATCAAGCAATGGGATCGAAGCGCCTGGGCGACCGATCCTTGGGGACGGAACATCTACGGCACCCCCTCACAGGGCCGCGCCGATTATGCCTTCTGGCAGCACATTATCAAAAGCATGAACAGCAGCTCAGGCCGGTGCGCCATCCTTTTTCCCCACGGCGTCCTCTTCCGCAACGAAGAGTCGGCCATGCGCGAAAAGCTGGTTGCTCATGATGTGGTAGAGTGCGTGCTGGGATTGGGCCCCAACCTCTTTTACAACTCCCCGATGGAGGCATGCATCGTCATCTGCCGCATGAACAAGCCAAAAGAGCGCCGAAACAAGGTGCTTTTCATCAACGCCATCAACGAAGTGACCCGCGAACGGGCGCAAAGCTTTTTGACGGATGAACACATCGAGCGCGTTGTCGCCGCATGGCACACCTTTGCCGATGAGGATGGCTTTGCCCGCGTGGCCACCAATGAGGAGATTCGCGAGAAAGGAAGCAATCTCAGTATTCCGCTCTACGTGCGAACAGCCAGCAAACAGCAACTGACGCTCTCAGAAGAGTCCGACACCTACGGTCAGGACACCCTGAAACAGGCAATTGCCGAGTGGCAGGAGAGTTCGATTGCTTTGCGGGAGTCGATGAATGGACTTTTGACTATGTTTGAAAAAGAACAGCAGGAATGACACATGAAGGGAAAGAAAAAACTTATCATCATGGTCTCTTCAACAGTGTATGGCATTAAAGAGCTGCTTGATCGCATCTATACCCTGCTTACTGATTACGGTTATGAGGTCTGGATGTCGCACAAAGGCACGGTGCCAGTGTTCTCCAACCGTACAGCCTTCGACAACTGCCTTGTTGCCGTAG
>CAIXCO010000349.1 GCA_903917955.1 uncultured Chlorobiaceae bacterium
TCTTCGACACGCCTTGCGGCCACATCAACAATAACAAGACCATCAGCAGTACGCTCGTAGCGGTCAACTATTTTTTTTGGCAATGCCTCTGGATTATGTTGGTAAAATATCGGTAAGTTGCTTAAAAAAAAGTAATTAGAGATTGTTTTTTGTTCGCAAAAAAAACGACCTCCTTTTCTTTGAAAACATTCACATTAATTTAAACAAAAACACTGGAGTTTTTATTACGAAAACGTGAATTAATCAGAGATAACGGGCTTTGATAAAAGTTTGGAAGTTGTTATAATTAAACGAGATGTGCTTTTTTGCAAGGCGCATTATAAAACCATGAAGACCTTTTCTTGATATGGGATTTTGCTTTGAGTTTCTGATAAAGTATCTTGTCGAACTCCAGGAAGATCATGACAAGTAACGGCAATGCAAGATCTTGTTTTTGATAATCATCATACTTTGTCGGATTTAGTGAACTTGTATAAGCGCTCCATAGTAATTGATTCCGTAATAAAATAGCCAAGGAGCTCATTATTCAGGCGATGCTCGATGCGGAATGACTTTTTGCGAAGCATTTACAGCGTTTTGCAATTTACATTATTCTAATTAACCTTCAGGGACATCTTGTTGTTCCATAAAAAGTTAAAATTATATATATTCGAAAGTTTGTTCAAAAATAAAATGAAAAGCCGTGATTGATTTTAACAAAAACATACTCATTATTGGATTTGGTTCTGTATCTCAATGTACAGTCCCTGTTCTTTTTGAACACATTAACGTCGATTATACTCATGTCACCATTATGGATTTTGAGGATATTCGTGAAAAAGTAGCACCGTGGACAGCATTGGGTGTTACCTACATTAATCATCAAATAACACCGTATAATATAGCACAAACCCTTTCGACCTATGTTGCCGAGGGCGATTTGATCATAGATTTAGCGTGGAATATTGATTGTTGTGAAATTCTTCAATGGTGTCATGATCATGGTGTCCTCTATATGAACACCTCGGTAGAAGTGTGGGATCCTTATACAGGGGTTGAGACTCAGCATCCTACCGAAAGAACACTGTACCACCGGCACATGAAAATTCGCCGCATGACTTCACAGTGGAAAGAGAAAGGTGTCACTGCGGTGCTTGAGCATGGCGCCAATCCTGGATTGATATCGCATTTTACCAAACAAGGGTTACTTGATATTGCCGACGCAGTCATTGCCCGGAACAAGGTCGGCCCTGCTCAAGCCGAAATTATTAAAGAGTTAGCCGAAAAAAGAGTTTTCAATGAACTGGCAATGGCGCTTGGCGTCAAAGTGATTCACTGCTCTGAACGGGATACTCAAATTTCTGATGTTCCAAAACAGGTTGACGAGTTTGTCAATACCTGGAGTGTCGAGGGATTCCGCGAAGAGGGTATGACAACGGCTGAAATGGGATGGGGAACCCATGAAAAAGAGCTTCCACAATTTGCCTATACTCATACTGATGGGCCAAAAAACCAGATTTGTTTGGCCAAAATGGGGATGAATACCTGGGTGTGCTCCTGGGTGCCTGATTATGATATCCGTGGCATGGTCGTTCGCCATGGCGAGGCTTTTACGATTTCAGACTACCTGACGGTCTCGAAAGAGGGGCAAGCCATCTACCGTCCGACGGTCCATTACGCCTATTGTCCGAGTGATGCCGCCATTACCTCTCTGCATGAGCTGCGTGGTTATGACTATAAACTTCAGCCAAACTTCAGGATCATGAATGATGAGATCACCAGAGGTTCTGATATTCTTGGTGCATTACTGATGGGTCATTGTTTTAATTCCTGGTGGACAGGCTCCGCCCTGAGCATAGAGCAATCCAGATCGCTGGTACCTCATCAGAATGCAACCACCCTGCAGGTGGCAATATCTGTGGTCGCAGCCTGTATGTGGATGATCGAAAATCCTGAAAGGGGTGTTGTTGTACCAGATAATATCGATCATGAGTATATCCTTGGAATTGCAAAACCTTATCTTGGAAACTTCATCTCAAAAGCTTCCGATTGGACACCTTTAAAATACAATCCCAACTATTTTGCAGGGTTTAATACCCCTGATATTGATGAAACGGATCCCTGGCAGTTCAAGAACTTTCTTATAACCGATAATGATTAAAAAAGGATATACCTGATGATAGCTCAAGATTTAAAACAATTGGCTTTAGAGCATGGCACACCGTTGTTTGTGGTCGATCACGAAGTGTTGCGCGCCAATTACCGTGAGTTTAAGAAGCACCTTCCAAGGGTTCAGGCCTATTTCGCTGTTAAAGCCAACTCAGCCAAAGAAATCGTTAAAACCTTCTATGACGCAGGTGCCAGCTTTGATGTGGCATCAATGCCAGAGTTCCTTACGGTGTATGAAAATATTAAAAGCTTGACGCCTGAAGAGCAACAGGATTTTATCTGGGACAAGATCATTTATGCGAATCCGATAAAGCCAATACCCACCCTGAAGGAGCTCGACTGTTACAAGCCGCTGGTCACGTTTGATAATGAAGATGAAATAGAGAAAATCGCGACCTACGCACCGAACACGGGTCTTGTTTTACGAATAAAAGTGCCCAATACGGGAGCGATGGTAGAACTCTCTTCAAAATTTGGTGCAGACCCGGGAGAAGCTGTTGATCTTATAGAAAAAGCGTTCAAGAGTGGACTGGTGGTCGAAGGTTTAAGCTTCCATGTCGGCAGTCAGTGCACCAATTTTCAAAATTATGTTCAAGCCCTTAATCTGGCCTCCAATATTTTCAAGGAGTCGTGGGAGAGAGGGTACACGCAGGTAAAAATTCTTGATATTGGCGGCGGTTTTCCCGCTCCCTACGACAACAGTGTCAAACCTTTTGCTGAGCTTGCCGTCATGCTCAATTCTGAATTTGACCGGCTTTTTCCGCCCGACATTGAAATCATAGCCGAACCCGGAAGATTTTTAGTGGCAACGGCCGCCTGGGTTGTGATGGAGATTATTGGTACAGCCTATCGTGACGGTAAGAGATGTTATTACGTCAACGATGGGGTCTATCATACTTTTTCAGGGGTCATCTTTGATCACTGCGAGTATCCTTTAAAATCCTTCAAAGAGGGCAATGAGAAGATGTGTGCGGTGTATGGCCCAACCTGTGACGCTCTCGACACGATCACTATGGCCAATCTTTTGCCTGTAGACCTTGCGATAGGGGATTTGCTTTACAGTGAAAATATTGGAGCCTACAGTCACGCGTCATCAACCTTCTTCAATGGTTTTCCACCTGCAAAGGTTTTGCATATAAATCAAGAACCCATCCATCGTCTCGAATCCCTTGATTGCGAGACGATGGATGAGGGTGGGTAATTGTAACTGTTCAGTGAATCAGTTGGCCACGCTTGATAATCCTGTAGCACCCTTGGAGTTCTTGCCTCCTTTCAGAGGACTTGACAATCGCAGGGGTGCAGGAGCCGTTTCATTCTTCACTTGATGTTAAGCCGTTTCCAGACCTCTTCTACGATAAATCCGGACGCTTCATCCGGATCATTAAGGAAGAACAGCCTTTCGAAATCATTACGTCTTGAACGGGAGCATGCCTTCATTAATGCATCGTTACCATTATTCAACCCGAATTCATTGCGGATGAAGCTTCCAAGACAAAAATGAAATTTGATCAACTCATTAAATTGTGTACTCCTCAATGAGCTTTTTTCTTTCTCACTCATTGTATCGATGATCCGGTTTACAGCATCACTGATCGTCTTTGGCCATAGTGACTTCATGTTTCCGGGTGGTTGGGATTAGTTTTATTCAAAAAAACAATTTAATCTTGTAAAGGGTATTATTTTTCTCCGTTATGATCCAGTTACTGGCATATTCCGCCTCTTCTGGTACTGTGGTATCGAAATAGTCGGTGGTCTTGAGCTTCCGCATCTCCGTTTCCCCGTATTTTTCATTCATATCATCATCAAAAAAAAGAAAATTCGGTTCACTTGAAAAAAAATCCTTTCCCGCTGTAGCAAGAAAAAAGCCGTCAGAATCATGAGCCGTGACAAGCTCTCTCAGTGTCATGTTTTTGTCTCTTTTCTGTTAATGAGCCGTTTTTTTTGAACCTGGTAAGCGCTCCACAAGAACTTGTGCCGTAATAATAAGGCCAGACAAGAAACCGATAGCCTGCGAAATACTGCCTTGGTTGAGCAGGAATTACCGGTTGACATGTTGTTAAGAGCTTATTGTGCGTTTACATAGATCAATAGTTAGCTTACAGTCATTATTTTATTAAGCTTGCTCCATATCGCCTCAAGGATTATATGTGACGCTGAATCGGCATCATTCAGAAAAAAACGGCTTTCAAAATTACCATGCTCTGCAATGGCGCATGCTTTTATCAAGGCGTCATTACCTTCGAGTAATCCAAGCTCATTATGGATGTGTCTCCCGAGAAAAAAGCGGAGTTTTTGCAACTTACCTTCTGGAACAGAGCAGACTTTATTTTTCTCTTTCTCGTTCATTATCGAAATAATCCGTTCTGCGGCAGCATTGACCGTTAGTGGCCAGGGTGATCTATTATGCATAATCTGAAAAGGGTTAAGTCAGTTTATATTGCAGCATGTCATCTGTGTTTTGTGATATGCCGGTAAATTTTGTGAACAATATATGAAAAGGAAAAGTGAATCTGTTTTGCTCTCATGGTTGTTTTCAAATAATTAACAAGACTCTGGATGGCTCGCATTATTAAGAGATGAGGCGGGAAAGGAGCAAAAAGAGAAGGGCGATCAAGAGCGCAGCAATGAGGTTCATGAAAAAACCAGGCAGCAGAATCATTTTGAGTGAAACATGTTCAATGCCGCCGAACGCCAGTGTGTTGGCCGCAGTTGCAACGGGTGTCATGAACGCGCTCGAAGCGGCGATGGTTATGGTCAGCAACATGATGATCGGCAAGAGGGAGGTTTGCAGCGCAAGAGCGCTTGCCAATGGCGTAAACATGAGTATCAGTGCTGTATTGCTCAACAGTTCAGAAGAAAAAATGATGACAATGATCAGGCAGAGTAACTGGAGAAAATGGTTGCCAAACGGTTTTATTGCGTCAAGTATGGTTGCTTTTGCCAACGTAAGGAGATAGCCGTCAACTTCCGGAGTTGCTGGATTATCCCATGCCTTGAGCAGGGCAAACAGAATCATCCCCACCACAACAAGCAGGAATATTCCGAAACAGGGCAGATCCTTCATGATGAGATTGATTGAAAGAGTCGAGTTCGCATTAGGTTTGCCGAGGTTTATCATTGGTTCGCGAAAAAAATGAGACCAGACTTGGTCAAATAATCGCTGAAGAAATCTCTCTATTGTGCCGTAAACCCCGTTGAGGGGGATTGCGGTGCGGGATTCCACTTCTCTGCAGAGTCGGCTGATAAAGATCAGGGGAAATCCAAAAATATGAAGCAGAAGAAAGAGGGCGTTCATAAAAAGCGCTTCAAGGCTGAAACTCTTCTTGGGCAGGATCAGGGCAACAAAGAGAACTATGATTCCGTAGAGTAGAAAGCAAAGGTCGATACTATTCAGGCCGAAGAGAATCGGGGCCGGTTTGAAAAAAAACTGCAGGGCGGTCAATGTGCTGATCAACATGATGTTGCTTATGAGGAATAGCAGCGGTTTATGAGGCAAAATGGCCGGGGTGTCGCTGCATTCGGAAAAAAGGGATGGAATGCTGAATGGTTTTGCTGTAAAGAGAATGATGCTTCGACCAAAAAAAAGAAGGAGAAGCGTTGCCGGTACTCCCGCCGCAAGCCAGGAAAAAAAAGTGATGAGGTGCCGACCCTCAAACCGAAGGAGTTCGGCCAGGGCAATGGCTAAAAAATTTTGCGGACTTCCGGTAAGCGATGCCATTCCGCCACAGTTGGAGCCAAAGGTGAGTGCAAGATAGAGCAACGAAGCAGCGATTCTTTTATCATCTCTCTGTTCAACAAGCAAAAGCAGGCGATTGATGACCGGAATCATGGAAATCACCACAATGGTATGGGAGATAAAGAGAGAGAGAGTATAGGAGATCAAGAGAATTGCTGTCAACAAGGTGCCAAGGTTCTTGCCGGTGTGACGGAGCAGAAACTCGATCAGCCTCTGATGTACTCGGGCAGCAACAAGCATTTCCGAAAGCAGAAAGCCGGTCAGTATGATAACGCTGTTTTGAAGCAGATTCATCGTTGGCACTCTTTTCACTTCATCAAAGTACGGGAAGCATCATCATATTACAGTTTGCTTCTCCTTTCACAAGGAGTAAAAGTAAAGTTTACTGAATCGTTGCATGACTGTAACCATTGCCCAACACTATTTTGCTTCATTATAATTGTGTAGTTCAAGGTTCTCCGGCCTCATTGTACGGGTAAACAAAAGAGTCTTGTGAAAAATAATTGCAAACATTTTTTCAAGCCGCTGCCATTCTTGACCCCAAGCAGGGCTCTTTTGCTGAGGATTTTTATGCTGCCCAATTTTCTGTTAAGCAGGGCTTACGGTCTGGAGAATCTTTCCGGAGCCGGGAGCGCGACCATTTATGTTTTTAACCACAATAATTCTCTTGAAACGCTGATGGTGCCAGCGCTGCTCATGTATCATCTCGGTGGTAACAGCATCAGCTTCGTCATTGACTGGATGTACGGCAAAGTGCCCATTCTTGCCTCTTTGATGAATTTGATCGATCCCGTCTATGTCTATCATAAACGCTCCTGGCTGCCTTTTATAGAAGCAGCCAGGCCTGCGGCGCCCTCCGCTGATACGATAGAGCGTTGCGTAGAGAAACTTCGTACTGGCCGCAGCATCGGTATTTTTCCAGAAGGAAAGCGCAACCGCGATCCAGAAAATCTGGTCAGGGGAAAATTGGGCGTAGGTCATATCGCCTTGCAGAGCGGAGTACCTGTTATTCCTGTTGGAATTGATTTCATCAGCAGAATAACCAAAAGAAAAATTCCTGTGCTCGGTAGAACAATCGTCAGGATAGGTCGACCAATGGAGTTTCAGCAGCAGTCGGAGGCATATTGTTCCCTGATGCCTTCTCTTTCGGGTTCAAGCAGGTCGCACGCTGAACTGAATCAGATGGCCGCCGAGGTTACCCATGAGATCATGCTTTGTCTTGCTGAACTTTCCGGCAAACGATACGGCGAACCTTTTCCCCGGAAGAGATACTGTTTTTCTTGAAAAACCATAAAAAAGGAGCAGTGATGTCGAGTGTAACCGTTCTTCGGATTGAAAGTGCTGGTGATCGTATCAGCGCTCTTGACGTTATCAGGCAGGTCTTTTGTGAAGAGAAAAACTGGATTAGCACCATTCAGAACCAGATTCCTGATGAGCTTGCTGGTGACACCAGTTTTTCATGGTTTTTGGCAACCGTCAACGGGAGGCCAGCCGGTGTGCTTCGTCTGCTCTATGACCCCTCTTTTGACCTTCCCGAAGAGTACGATGTGAAGTTCATGCCGGGCATTACTGTCGAAAAGCTGAAAAGCGCAGGGCGATATGTAGAAATCGGACGGTTTATGATTCTTGAAGAGTTTCGCAGAAAACCCAAGGTAGCCCTTAGGCTCATGCGTGCTGCCACTGAAGAGGTTATCGAGCGTGATTACACGCATTTTATTACGGATGTGTTTGAAGGTGAGGCGCATTCACCCCTGAGCTTTCATACCAGAGTCCTTGGTTTTGAAGTGGTGGGAAAGCATTTGTTTGGCGAGTTGAATTGCAGCTCAACCCGTATTATCCTGATGCTCGACATTCTTAAGCTTTACAGTCGCATCAAAGACAGCAGAAGCAGGATTTATAGCGAATTGATCGAGGGTCTCAGGGGAATTTTTGAACGCAAAGCCGCTCTGGCACAGATGACAAGGGGGTGAAATGAGCGTTGACGATGTGGTTTGTATTCGTTATTACCAATAAACGGAGTGCTGTATGTTGCGACTTGATGAATTGAGGGCAGAAATAAAAGGTGAGTTTTTTTTGCAGGAAGAATTGAAAAATCATGATGTCAAAAAAGTTGAGGCTCTGGCAGATATCATTATCAAGCCTGCCGCAAAAAAAGATTTGTTGAAACTTCTGCATTTGCTTGAAAAATCTGGCCATCCCCATATCGTCATCAATTCAAAAGGTCGGGTAATCTTTCCCGACAAACGCTTTCACGGCGCTGTTGTTGTTACTGATTTGAAACTGTAGGGGATTTCAGTAATTCAACATGTCAGCTCGGAAATGGATTGCTCCTGTGGTCAGAGCGTGCTTTATAAAAAGTTGAACTATCGGTATCTTTCGCTACAGTATTCAGTGTTTGCTGAAATATTGTCTGCAAACTCTGTTTTTTTGTTTAAATGTGTTGATTATGCTATCATTGGCATTAAGAAAAAATTTGCAAGTGTAAAAAATGGCTTTTTTTTGCGAACTATGACAAGCCCAATCAATGCACAAGGAAAGCGCTCTTTTTTGCAGCACAACTTGCAAACAGCACAAACATTAACAGGTTAAAACGCTATGGAAAAAGCAAAGAAAGTGCGAGCCAGGCAGGTCACTCTTGCCAGGAAGGGTTCGAAAAGTGACTTGCTTGTTTTGCGAGTTGTTTCAGATCCCACCAAGCAGGCAATTCGTACCTTGAAGGTCATGAAGGGTGATTGGCCCGGTTCACGAATGGCTTTAACTTGCGTCAAGAAGGTCAAAAAAAGTGACTGGCCCGGTTCA
>CAIXCO010000350.1 GCA_903917955.1 uncultured Chlorobiaceae bacterium
ACAACACAGGAACAAGTTCAAGGAGCACCTCCCCCTTTTTGACCCGTTGCCCGTCATCAACACGCAGAGCACTCACTTCACCCTCAATGGCCGCCTGCACCTTCTTGACCTCACCGGTTGGTTCAAGCTTTCCTGCAGCAGGAATCGTCACATCTATTTCAGCAATTGATGACCAGACAATAAAGCCAAAAAAAGCAAGCACAAGAGTCCAGAGGATTGCCCTCGGTACAAAAAGAGACTGGCTGAAGACCTCTCCCTGACCAATCAGCTCATCAGCAAAGGGATTTTTCATCCGGGATTTTCCTCCATGACAGGAATTGAATAAGATTGCTTCTGAAAGAGCGAATAATAACGCCCCTTTCTTGCCATAAGCTCCTCATGGGTGCCCGCTTCATCAATGCACCCATTATGGAAACAGAGAATCATGGATGCCCCTTTCACCGAATTAAGCCTGTGCGTAATAAACAGGACCGTCTTGCCCTTGAATGCCGTCATCATATTTGCCGTGAGTCGGCTCTCCGTATCCGAATCAAGCGCACTTGTCGCTTCATCAAGAATGATAAGGCCCGGATTCTGCAAAATGGTGCGCGCAATGGCAATTCGCTGCCGCTGACCGCCCGAAAGTGATGAACCCTTTTCGCCAACCGGCGTATTGTACCCCGTCGGCAGCGCCATAATAAAGTCATGAGCCTCAGCAATTTTAGCCGCACGAATACTTTCGGCATCCGTGGCATCCGGATTGGTAAGAGCAATATTCTCCTTGACCGAAACATTAAAGAGCATGGGATCCTGGGGAACAATACCGATCTGGCTTCTGAGCGAATTAAGCTCAACCTTGCCAATGTCGTAATGATCAATAAAAATCCGCCCCTCTTCAAGCACGTAGAGCCTCTGAATAAGTTTGGCAAAGGTACTCTTGCCCGATCCACTCTCTCCCACAATTCCCACAAATGAGCCTGCAGGTATGGTCACTGTCACATTTTTCAGCACCATGGGAGTGTTTTCCCTGAACCGGAAAGAGATATTTTCACAAAAAACCTCACCCTTGATGATGGGAAGGGGAATCTGCGACAACTGCTCCTTGCCACCCTCCTGCGGAGTATCAACAATATCGGCCAACCGTTCAAGCGACATACCAGTCTCCTGAAACTCCTGCCAGAGCTGGGCAAGGCGCATCACAGGGCTTACGATATAACCGGCAATAATACGGAAGGCAATAAGCTGCCCCAACGTCAACTCATTATTCAACACAAGAGCTGCGCCAGCCCAAATCACAATAAGCCCGGAAGCCTGGCTGAGAAAAGAGTTTGCTGAATTGGCAATGGTACCCGAAACAACCGGCTTGAACCCCTCCTTCACATAAGCGGCATACTTTTCCTGCCAGTTCCAGCGAGCCCGCAACTCGATATTCTGTGACTTCACCGTCTGAATGCCCGAAAGCACCTCAATCAAATAGGCATTCGTTATACTATGGCGTATCGCCTTTTCGCGCAACTGCTTTCTAATCACCGGTGACAAGAGAAAGGTGATAAGGCCAATGAGAGGAACCACCGAAAGAGTCATCAGGGCAAGCTTCCAACTGAACGCAAAGAGGACAACAACATAGACAAATGAAAAAACTGCGTCAAGCACAACGCCAAGGGCGGTACCCGTTAAAAACTGGCGAATCCGCTCAAGCTCCCCGATGCGGGAACTCAGCTCACCCACCGGCCTTTTTTCAAAAAAACGTAACGGCAAACGCAAGAGATGATCTATCACCTCCGCCCCGAGCGCAACATCTATGCGGTTAGTGGTATCAACAAAAAGATAGGTTCTCAAACTGTTCAGTACCGCCTGGAGCACCGCAATAGCGAGCATGAAGGTACCAAGTACATGGAGCGTCGAATAACTGTTCTTGACAATGACCTGGTCAATAATGATCATGAAGAGGAGAGGATTGACCAAGGTCATGATCTGGGTAAAAAAGGAGGCAATCATCACCTCGCCAAGCACATTGCGATATTTTTTAATGGAGGGCGCAAACCAGTCAAAGCCAAATTTGCTTTCAGGAGTATCCTCCCTCACATCAAGCACGAGAGCCTCTCCTGGGTGATCCCATAGCTCCTGAAACTCTTTCAGCTCTAAAACCTTTGCACCGGATGAAGAGGGTACGGCCAGAGTAACACTCTTTGAGGAGACCTTGTAGAGCACGGCAAAACTCTTGTTCCAGCCAATAAGAGCGGGAAGCTTCAGCCGGGGAAGTGCCTCAAAACCGAAACTCACCACCTGCGCCTTCAGGCCAAGTACCACACCTACACCTCCGCAATCCTGCAGCGAAATTTGGCCGTTCCGGGCATACTGGTTTCCTATGATGCTCTGAATCAGATCTTTTTTAACCGGCACATTCATCGCCTTGCCAAACATAAGAAAACAGGCGGTCGTCTCCTCAACAGCGCCGCGCCCTCTGAAAAACGGAAACTCCCTCGAACTCTCACTATCAAGCTCCTCTTCTGCATGATAACTGAACTCTTCGCGGTGGGCAGTCTCATCCACACCCGACACTCTCTCCGATGCCCCCCTGAGCGCCATCGGCTCAACCCCCAAAGCAGGCGCAGCCACACTCACCTCCGGCCTGAGAGAGGGCTCCTTTTTGATGCACGAGAGATCAAGCCCTACAAGACGCAGTGAGTGACCCTCTGAAATTTCAGAAGAGGAGGGGTGGTACTCAATGCCTGGCGGGTATGCCGCGTCATCACTCCGGCTGACAAACCACTGCAACGTGCTTTGAGGAATCACCCGGCTGAAACCAGTATCGACAACCACTGCAGACTGAGAGAGATGCAAAGCAAGCTCCTTAACGCCCGAATAACCCGACTCGGCCAGACGAGCCCTCTTTAGCGGATCATGGCTGTAGAGATGCTCCAGAATAGCACAAATTTCCGAAGGGTCACTTTGCACCCGCAGCAAGTCGTAGAGAAAAGGAAACTCATTAATCACCCGGCTCAATGATGCAAGGGGAATCTGGAGGCAGACAGTCTCTTCGGAGGCGGTGACAATCTCCGTTGGCTGACGGCGCATCAGGCTTACCCAGCCAAAGAACTCTCCAGGGCCAAGAAGCCTCAATGTCTGCACTGCCCCATTACCCCTCTCCTGAAGGAGCGATCGCACCCGTCCCGAACTGATCAGATAAAGCGACTCCGGCAGCATCCCCTTGCTGATAATCGGCTTCCCTATGGTATAGACTCCTGCGGAACAGAGATCAGCCAGCACTCCCACTTTATCCGCTGCCAGAGCAGAAAAGAGGGGGATCCCCTCAATAATGTTGCAAAGAGCCGCACGACCCTCAGCGCCTGTATTCAACATTTGTAAATTCCCTTATAAAAAAAGTCACATCACCCATCTTGACAGGCAAAAAACAAACCCTGTGATTCAGTAAAAAAATGCGAGTACCTCTCCCCTCACCCATTCACGGAAAAGTTGATCAACGAGATAAGCGCTCATGGCATCATCAAGCCGGGCCCCCCTTTTCTCGTGCAGCAAGGTAATCACACCAAACCCGTCAATGAGCACCGGTGGATTGATCACCCCCGGTTGAGCCGTCGACAAAACGCTTGCAAGAAGTGGATGCAACTGCTTCATCTCCATCGGGCCAAGACGACCGCCACTCTCTGCCTCCCTTCCCTCTGCATAACGCGCAGCAAGAGCATCAAAACTCTCCTCCCCCGATTCAAGACGAAAAAAAAGTTCCCTCGTCAGTTCATGATCGCGGTTGCGCAGCATGGAAAAAAGGACACTGTCAAGCCCTGCCTTCATTTTTAAAAAAGCACTGCCCACCAGCGGCACAAAGCGCTGATTCTTAAAGAGCTGAAGCCGCAAGGGACGACTGATAAAAAAATCAGCGTCCCCCTCACCCACCCCTTCAAGCAGCAACTGAGCCCTTTTTTTCTCTAAAAAAGCAGCATCAATAGCCAGTTCGGAACCATAATAGTCTGCAACTGCTTCTGCGCTGCACCCAAGCATACGCAACGCCTTGTCAACAACCATAGCCTCCATCACCTGCGGCCACAAATTATGACCTGACAGCAACGAAAACAGCTCATCACCCTGCAACTCCCTCTTCCCGACATTCACCGCAACAGACATAACACAGGGCACTCACAAAAATTACAAAAACAAATCACTCTCCACCTCTCAAGAATCGCGCCTTGATCACATCTGCAAACTAAATGTTTCACGGCCGGGCTCTTCAATTGGCGGCAAATCCTTTTCCGTTGCCCGCGGTGTAGGAAGATTAATATCCCGCAAACTCGGCATCTCTCCGCGAACCACACCCATCGTGGTCAGCAGTTTGCCCATGGCGGCCAACGTCCTCGCTTTTGATATCGTAAGGTCAAAAAAACCGTTATAAAAAGCACGACGTGCCTGATAATATTCATTTTCAGTGTCGAGCAAATCAAGCAACGTCCGTTTTCCGATAGTGAACTGCTGGTGGTATGCCTCCCGTACCCGCTCCATGCTCTTGTAGTGGAGATCAAAATACTTCAACTGTTCGGCTATCAACAGTTTTTCATTGTGGGCTATCGCTATGGTCTGGCGCAACTCAATTGCCGACTTGTCCCTCAAGTCAACCG